>CADAXW010000018.1:769-28886 GCA_902792005.1 uncultured Lachnospiraceae bacterium | reverse complement strand
CCTATGCCATGTTCATGAGCCCCGTGGATAAAGAAAAGTATCCTGAGATCAAACAGGAATACCGCTTCGAAAAGATCAGTTCGGAGTGAAACGTGACAAAGGGGACAGTCCCCGTTGTCACGTTTTCCCGGGAAAACGTGACATTGGGGACTGTCCCCTTTGTCACATTTTTAGGGTTGACATTCATTTTCGAAGGTGTTATAACTTAATCAAACAGGATTAGCACTCACCGCACGAGAGTGCTAACAAATGAATCGGCCACGAAAATGTGGTACTATAACATCACGGAAAGGAAGTGATCCTATGAGACTGGATAATTATACAAAGAAATCGATAGAGGCTATTGAGGAACTTCAGAAGCTGGCGGATAGATACGGACAGCAGGAGCTCCAGACGGAGCACCTTCTGTATGCCCTGCTGACCATCGAGGAAAGTCTGATCGTGAAGATACTGACAAAGCAGGAGGTTCCGGTGGAGTCTCTTCGTCAGGATGCAGAGCGGCTGCTAAATGCGCTGCCCAAGGTAAATGGTTCCTCGCAGGATCAGTATGTGAATGCAAATCTCCGGAAGACTCTCGTTGATGCCGAAGATCAGGCGAAGAAGATGGGAGATCAGTATATCTCCGTGGAGCACCTGTTCCTGGGACTGCTCCGTCACGGCAGCTCCGGAGTAAAGGATCTCCTGAAGAAGTACGGCATAAAGGAATCGGAGTTTTTAAATGTAGTAAAGGCCCTTCGGGACGGCCGTACCGTGGAGTCGGACAGTCCGGAGGACAGCTATGAGGCGCTGGAAAAATACGGCACGAGTCTGGTTCAGCGGGCCAGAGATCAGAAGCTGGATCCGGTGATCGGACGTGATACGGAGATCCGGAATATCATCCGGATCCTGTCCCGGAAGACCAAGAACAATCCGGTGCTGATCGGTGATCCCGGTGTCGGCAAAACTGCCGCCATTGAAGGTCTGGCACAGCGGATCGTAAAGGGAGATGTTCCGGATTCCCTGAAGAATAAGGAGATATTCTCTCTGGACATGGGCTCCCTCATCGCAGGGGCCAAGTACCGCGGTGAGTTCGAGGAGCGTCTGAAGGCGGTTCTGGAGTCCGTGAAGAAGTCCGACGGGCAGATCATTCTCTTTATCGATGAGCTGCATACCATCGTGGGCGCAGGAAAGACGGAAGGCTCTCTGGATGCCGGAAATATGCTGAAGCCTATGCTTGCCCGTGGTGAGCTGCACTGTATCGGTGCAACCACGGTGGATGAATACAGAAAATATATCGAGAAGGATAAAGCGCTGGAGCGCCGGTTCCAGCCGGTCATGGTTTCGGAGCCTACGGTGGAGGATACCATATCCATCCTTCGTGGTATCAAGAATCGTTATGAGGTTTATCATGGAGTAAAGATCGCAGACGGTGCACTGGTATCGGCAGCAACCCTTTCCAACCGTTATATCTCCGACCGTTTCCTTCCGGATAAGGCCATCGATCTGGTGGACGAGGCCTGTGCCATGATCAAGACGGAGCTGAACTCCATGCCGGCAGAGCTGGATGAGATCTTCCGGCGGATCATGCAGCTGGAGATCGAGGAAGCGGCTCTGAAGAATGAGGATGATAAGCTATCCAAGGACAGGCTTGCAGTGATCATGGAGGAGCTGGCAGAACTTCGGGAGAAGGCAAGCGCCATGAAGGCTACCTGGGAGACGGAAAAGAAGGAAGTGGACCGGGTATCCCAGATCCGTCAGGAGATCGAGCAGACAAAGGACGAGATACAGATCGCCCAGAGAAACTACGATCTGGAGAAGGCTGCCGAGCTGCAGTACGGCACGCTGCCGAATCTGGAGAAAGAGCTGGACGGGCTGGAGGAGAAACTGGCCAGAGAAGGACGGCAAATGTTGCATGAGACCGTGACGGAGGATGAGATCGAGAAGATCATATCCAAGTGGACCGGTATTCCGGTGGCAAAGCTGTCAGAAAGTGAAAGATCCAAGACGTTACATTTGCCTGAAGAACTGCATAAGCGAGTGGTAGGTCAGGATGACGCCGTGAGCCTGGTAAGTGATGCGATCCTCCGGTCCAGAGCCGGGATCAAGGATCCGTCGAAGCCCATCGGTTCCTTCCTGTTCCTGGGCCCCACCGGCGTTGGAAAGACGGAACTGGCTAAGGCACTGGCCGAGGCACTGTTTGATGATGAGAACAGCGTGGTCCGTATCGATATGAGTGAGTATATGGAGAAGCACAGTGTGGCAAGACTTATCGGAGCGCCTCCGGGTTATGTAGGCTATGATGAGGGCGGACAGCTGACAGAGGCAGTTCGGAGAAAGCCCTACGCCGTGGTACTGTTTGATGAGGTGGAGAAGGCACATCCGGATGTGTTCAATGTCATGCTGCAGATCCTGGATGACGGCCGGATCACGGATTCCAAGGGAAATACCGTGGACTTCAAGAATACCATCCTGATCATGACATCCAACATCGGATCCCAGTATCTGCTGGACGGTATCGGTGAGGACGGAGAGTTCCTGCCGGATACGGAGGAAAAGGTTCTGGGTGAGCTGAGGAATTACTTCCGGCCGGAGTTCCTGAACCGGCTGGACGAGACCATCCTCTTCAAGCCACTGACCGAGCGGGAGATCGGCTCCATTGTCGAGCTGCTGCTGGCAGACCTGAACAAGCGGCTGGCTGACAAGGAGCTGGCTGTGGAACTGACGGATGCAGCAAAGGAGGAAGTGGTACGGAAGGGCTACGATCCCATTTACGGTGCACGTCCCCTGAAGCGTTTCCTTCAGAAAAATGTGGAGACCCTGGTGGCGCGTGCCATTCTTCAGGGAAGTCTTCGGATGGGAGATACCATAACCATCGATGCGGAAAACGGAGAACTGACAGTAAGATGAGAGGGCGGTTCATGGAACAGAGAACAACCAAAGATATGAATGAGATAATGAAAGAAACTATAAAGAATGCAAAGAAGACCGGACCCGGGGCACGTCCCCGGATCCGGTTGTTGCGCGTTTTACACCACCGTGTTCCGGAGCGGCACACACGAAGCAGTCTGCGTGTGCTATGCCTGCTGGGCGTACTTCTGCTCAGCGCGGCACTTACGGGCTGCGGGGCGGAGGAGCCGGAGCTGATCCTGGTGGAGAAGTCCGGGGGAAAGACCACCTCATCTGCCACGAAGAAGTCCGAGGGCAAGACGGATGCAACCGCTACTACAACAGCCACCACAGAGACCGCGGAGGCAGAGGGGTATACGCGTATCACCATGGAGGATGCCAAGTGGTATATGTCGGAACGGGACGATTTCACCATCGTGGATGTTCGTACCCCCTCGGAGTTTCGAGAAGGTCATATCCCCAATGCCATCAACGTTCCCAACGAGAATATCGGAAATACTGAACTAAGGCAGCTGCCGGATAAAGACAGAAAGCTTCTGGTATACTGCCGCAGTGGAAGGAGAAGCAAGGAGGCAGCGGAGAAGCTGGCAAAGCTGGGATATACGAAGGTGATGGAATTTGGCGGCATCATCGACTGGGACGGAGAGGTAGTGACAGAAGAGTAACACATATCATGAAAGATCCAGCTTCCCGGACAAAAATAGGTGATTGACGAACCGGAAATACCATGCTATCATGATGGAAGTTTAAAGAAGGGCGCGAGATGTGATCTCGCGATGGTGATGAAATGAGGACAAGATAGTTTGATTTGGTGAATGCAAGAAATGTTGAATGACCCACCGGGTCTTTTTGTGCATGCCGAATCGGATTGTCTGTTTCCTGTGGAACCGGAATAGAAGCTTCGTATCCAGTATCGGCGTGCTCTTGCCTGGTTTTTATATGGAAATGATGTCTGCTTTCGGCAATGGAATAATCCAAGACCCGGAAGCAGATTTTTTATACCTGGAGGTGACAAGATATATGGCAGAAATTAAAGTGACAGATCTCACATTTTCATATGAAGACAGCGCAGATACGATACTGGATGGGATCAGCTTTCATATCGATACAGACTGGAAGCTTGGATTCATCGGACGGAACGGCAAGGGAAAGACCACGATGCTCCGGCTGCTCATGGGAGACTACAGCTATCAGGGCAGTATAACTACATCGGTCCGGTTTGATTATTTCCCCTATCCCATCCGGGAGGAGGATATGGAAAAGACCGCCTCGGAGCTGATCCCGGACTGGAAACCGGAGATCGAGGAGTGGCAGGTGCTGATACAGATGAACCAGATCAAAATGGATCCGGAATGTCTGTACCGTCCCTTCGGAACCCTCAGCTATGGGGAACGAACCCGGGTCATGCTGGCGGTCCTTTTTGCGGACGAAAATGAGTTCCTTCTCATCGACGAACCTACAAATCATCTGGACCGGCAGGCCAGAGAGATCGTTCGTGAATATCTGGCGGGAAAGAAGGGATTCATCCTGGTATCCCATGACCGGGATCTGCTGGATGCAGTTACGGACCATGTGCTGGTGATGAATCGGGAGAGCGTCGAGGTGCAGGCAGGGAACTTCTCTTCCTGGTGGGAGAATAAGGAGAAGAATGATGCCTTTGCACGTTCGGAAAATGAGAAGCATCAGAAGGAGATCGGGAAGCTGAAGGCGGCAGCGGACAGAAGCAGCCGCTGGGCAGATAAGAATGAAGGAACGAAGATCGGCTTCGATCCGGTGAAGGAACATGACCGGGACATCTCAACCAGACCGAAGATCGGAGCCAAGACAAAGAAAATGCAGTCCCGGGTGAAAGCCTTCGAGAAGCGGATGGATCGTGAGATCCGGGAAAAGGAAGGACTGCTGCAGGATATCGAACGGGTGCCGGATCTGAAGCTCTGTCCCATGCGGTATCATAAGGATATTCTGATCCATGCGGATCATTTCTCACTGCAGTATGCGGATGCAAAGGAACCCCTTTTTACGGAGCTTCGGTTTCAGATCCGAAACGGAGACAGGACCGTGCTGGCGGGGGATAACGGATGCGGAAAAACCAGCATTCTGAAGATGATCCTTGAGAAAGCTGGGGTGAAGCAGCCGGGGACGCATGTGGAAGGAGTGCAGGCTGGAAGAGCAGGAAGCAATGACGAAACCGGCTCTGGTTTACAGGCGGGCGGAACCCTGGAAGTGGGGGCAGGACTTGTGATCTCCTACATCAATCAGGATACTTCCTTCCTGACAGGCACCCTGCGGGAGTTCTGCGCCGCACGGGGGCTGGAGGAAAGCCTGCTTCTGGCGGTGCTCCGGCAGCTGGATCTGAACCGTGAGCAGTTCGTGAAACGGATGGAGGACTTTTCGGAGGGGCAGAAGAAAAAGGTGCTGATCGCAGCCAGCCTCATCACACCGGCGCATTTGTATATCTGGGATGAACCCCTGAACTATATCGATGTGTTTTCAAGAATGCAGATCGAGAAGCTGATCCTGGAATTTCAGCCCACCATGCTTCTGGTTGAGCATGATGTGCGTTTCCGGGAGAAGGTGGCTACCGAAGTAGTAGAGGTAGGAGAGAAGAGGCAGTAAGGCCTGCGAAAAAAGACGGTTCCGCAATCTCGCGAAACCGCCTTTTTCTTTAGAAGTTATTTCTTGTATGTCATGGACATGCCACCGCTGGATACGGTGATCACACCGTCCTTGATGGTTGCACTGCTGCTATCAACCTTACCCTCGCTTGTTGTGATGATCAGCTGCTCACCGTCAACCTCGAAGGTACCGGTTACATCGTTCTGCTGATAAACAGAAATCGTGATGTTGTTTCCGCTGATCACAACCTTGGAGAGCTGTTCAGCTGTCATGTTCAGGCTGGAATCTGCAGCATTCACCTTGTCGAGCATTTCCGATACCGGTGATCCGCCGTAGGTATCAACGATATAGGTTCCATCATAGTTCTGGCTTCCGCAGCCAACCATGGCGATTGCCATCATGGCAACCATAAGTGCTGCGAGTACAAGTTTCTTTACGCGCTTCATTTTGGTTTCCTCCCGTGAATTGTTATTTGATATGAATATCGCAATGTGGCAATTATATAGGGTTTTATTCTGCGTGTCAAGAATATTGAGCCGGGAGGAGCGAAAGATATAAATGATATAAATGATATGAGAGGAGCAAAAAGAAAACGCCCTCAGAACAATCCGCGGTTTCATACAGTGAGGAAGACTTAGAATCCCCGGACCCGTTCATCAGGCGTTTTTTTAAGCTGTGTTTATTATTTCTTCTTGAACTCCATGGTCATACCACTGCCGCTGAGTGAGATCACACCATCCTTAAATGTGCCTTCCTGTGTTTCTCCGTCAATGGTGATGGTGATTGTTTCTCCGTCAACCTTGCAGGTTCCGGACTTCTCACCCATTTCGTTGATGCTCATCGTTACATTTTCGCCGGAGATAACAAGCTTGCCGACTTCTTCAGCGCTCATTTCCTGACCCAGCTGCTCCTTGTACATGGTAAGGAGATCATCGATAGACTGACCGTTCAGGTTGGAGATAACGTAAGTGCCATCTGCGTTCTTTCCGCAGCTGCAAAGTGCGAATACCATCATTGCCATCATAAGAACGGCAACAACTATTTTTTTGGTTTTTTTCATGATTGAAAAACCTCCCTTGTACCAAATCAACTAATCCCCACTGCGAAGGAAATTATATAAACTATTTCGGGGACTGTCAAGGAAAGAAGGAGTATCGGTTGATTACCCGCTGAATAATCGGAAAAATAAGGTTGCATTCTTCTATGAAAAGAAGTAAAGTAATAAGTGGTGGTTTTCTCACTTTAATGCGTTAAAGTGATGGCTCTGCGCATACATTTCGTTTATGACAGAAAGTTTATTATAGAAAGTTTATTATAGAAAGTTCATAATAGAAGGAGTAGGAAAAATGAAGAAATACTTTCAGCCTGAGATCGAGACCATGCCGGTCGAGAAGATCAAGGAACTGCAGTCAGAGCGCCTGGTAAAGCAGGTTGCTTACGTTTATGAGAATAATAAGTATTATCGGAAGCTTATGGATGAGAAGGGTGTTAAACCTGCCGATATCCAGGGACTGGATGATCTGAAGAAGCTTCCCTTCCTTACGAAGAATGACCTTCGCGAGGCATATCCGTACGGACTTCTTTCCTGTCCTACCAAGGACTGTGTAAGGATCCAGTCCACCAGCGGTACCACAGGACGCCGCGTGGTTGCATTTTATACACAGCACGACCTGGATCTCTGGGAGGATTGCTGCGCGAGAGCGCTGGTAGCAGCCGGTGCATCCGAGGATGATGTGGTTCAGGTATGCTATGGCTATGGCCTTTTCACCGGTGGTCCGGGACTTCATGGCGGTTCACACAAGGTGGGAAGTCTTACCATCCCCATGTCCTCCGGTAATACAGAGCGTCAGATCCAGTTCATGCGGGATCTGGACACAACCATCCTCTGCTGTACACCGTCCTATGCAGCTTATCTTGCAGAGCGTCTCTATGAAATGGGATGCACAAAGGATGATATCCGCCTGAAGGCAGGTATCTTCGGTGCAGAGCCCTGGACAGAGGAAATGCGCCATGAGATCGAGAGCAAGCTTGGTATCAAGGCTTATGACATTTACGGCCTGACCGAGATCTCAGGACCGGGTGTATCCTTCGAGTGCTCAGAGCAGAATGGTATGCACATCAATGAGGATCATTTCATTGCAGAGATCATCGATCCGGAAACCGGTGAGGTTCTTCCGGAGGGAGAAGAGGGCGAGCTGGTATTCACCAGCATCACAAAGGAAGCGTTCCCGCTTCTTCGTTATCGTACCAGAGACCTTTGCATTCTTTCACGGAAGCCCTGCTCCTGTGGACGTACACACATCAAGATGTGCAAGCCCAAGGGACGCAGCGATGACATGCTTATCATCCGTGGCGTAAATGTATTCCCGTCCCAGATCGAAACCGTTCTTCTGAAGGAGGGTTATACACCGAATTATCAGATCCTGGTAGATCGTATCGGAAACGAGGATACCTTCGAGATCAATGTGGAGCTCGCTCAGGAGCAGTTTGCAAAGCTGAAGGATGATGATTTCGTTAAGGCAGAGAAGAAACTGGTATCCGCCATGGTCGGCATGCTGGGTATCCGCCCGAGAGTTCATCTGCTGGCACCTCATTCCGTTGTTCGAAGCGAGGGCAAGGCAGTCCGTGTCGTAGATAAGCGTAAGCTGCACGACTGATCAGGAAATGACGATCGATCGTTGTTGAAAAAGGAAAGAAAACAGGGACGATTCCGGATGATGTCCGGAACCGTCCCTGTTGTATATGATGCGCCCGGCGGCGCTTTTTTGTTTTTGTCTGATTACTTGGAAACCGTCTGTACCAGGTACAGGAACTCTGTCTTGAACTCGTCGTCCATTGCTCCGGGGAGAACCTTCAGGCGATCGTAGATCTCCTGATAGCTTGCGGTTCCGCTGTACTCGGACTTCCGAAGGAGCATTCCGAATTCTGCTACGCCTGCTGCGAAGGAGGTATCCGGATCCATTTCTTCCTCAAACATATCCTGTGTTACGGGATAGGTGAGAAGCTTGCTTTCGGAAGCATCGGGCTCCTTGTAGCGGATGTTGACTGCCAGAAGCTCGTCAGAACCCTGAACGGTTGTATCATTTCCGGCCTCTGTGGTCTTTGTTCCGTCTGTAGTATTTCCATAGCGGCTGGTCACTGTCGGAAGCTCGAAGGAGGAGTCAGCGGGAACGATCTCGTAAAGTACGGTTACTGTCTGGCCGGAGCCAACCTCACCGCCGTCCTTCTTATCATTTGCAAAGTCTTCTGCTGCCATGGCCCGGTTTTCATAACCGATCTGACGGTAGCCCTTGACCAGTGCGGGATTGAATTCTACCTGGAACTTAACGTCCTTAGCTACGGTGTAGAGGGTAGACCACATTTCATCCTTCAGTACCCGGGATGCCTCTGCGGTGCAGTCGATGTAGGAGTAGTTGCCGTTGCCGTAGTCTGCAAGTGCTTCCATCTTGCTGTCCTGATAGTTTCCTGTTCCGAAGCCCAGGCAGGAGAGGAAGACACCGGTTTCTCTCTTTTCCTCAACCAGCTTGATCAGCTCTGATTCGGAGGATGCGCCCACATTCAGATCGCCGTCGGTTGCCAGGATGATGCGGTTATTTCCGCCCTTTACGAAATGCTTTTCAGCAATCTCATAGGCCTTCAGGATACCGCCTTCTCCGTTGGTGCTGCCGTAAGCCTCGAGGCTGTTGATGGCCTGCTTGATCTTATCTGTTTCGTTGCCCTTGGCACCGTCGATCACTACAGTATCCGTTCCTGCGTAGGTTACGATGGAAATGGTATCCTCTTCGGAAAGGTTCTCTGTCAGGAGGGTAAATGCCTTCTGAGCCAGAGGAAGCTTGTTGCTGTCAAACATGGAGCCTGAGGTATCGATCAGGAATACGATGTTGGATCCGCCCTGGGGCTGGATCTCCTCTGCCTTTACACCGACCCGGAGAAGAAGAGTATCCTTGTTCCAGGGGCAGTTTGTAAGGGCTGTGGTCACGCCGAATTTGTCACCGTTTTCGGGAGTTGCGTAATCGTAATGGAAGTAGTTGATCATTTCCTCTACGCGGATGGCAGAGTCGTCAATCCCGAATTCATCACCCTCGAAGATGCGTCTCCGAAGATTTGTATAGGTAGCTGTATCCACATCTGCTCCAAAGGTGGAGAAGGGGCTGGTGGATACAGCCTGAAAACCGTGTTCTACGATATTGTTGTAATTCTCTGTGTTCCAGTTCTCCTCAACCCAGTTGACATCCGGCTGCTGAGGCGCTATATAGTCGGCTCCGCCTTCATCACATGCTTCGGATTCCATTACCGCATTACCTGACAGAGTATAAGACTTTTTCATTGAACCGGCACCGCGGCTGTTGAACATGAAGTATTCATCATCATAGGTGTAGAGACCGTCATACTTCTCGCCTGCTGCCTTGATCTTGGCCTCGATCTCTTCCTCTGTGTATATCTTATAATTCTTTGCCTGTGTAGCCTTTTCCAGCCATGTGGCTTTTCCGCTTGCTGCTCCGGCATCGGATGCGCCGCATCCTGTAAGCAGGATGCAGGATGTAAGCACCAGGGCCAGACCTTTGCTCATTTTCCCCTTAAAAGTATTCTTTCTCATATAAAAACCTCCGTTCGTTTATCCTTTACCTTTTACCTGAACAAGTGCTGTTGGTAAGGATACGAACGGAGGAAAGGGATTTATGGATTTTTTTGTAAGTTTTTTTTAAATGTATCACGAACCCGTAAAATCATACTTCTTTACGCCGAACATCCAGAACTTATAGCTCAGCCAGAAGAAGAATACACCGATCACCGGCGCCAGGATGGTGAGGAGCGGTATGTTGTCCGGCTCAAGGATCGCCAGACTCGGATAGTAGGCGATAAAGGCGATGGGGATCAGGAAGGTAAAAAGGTACTTGAAGAATCCGTGGAAGATACTTGCGGGATACTTCGCAAAGTCCTTAAACCGGAACATGATGACCATGACCGAACCGGAGCCCTGGGTCCAGAAGCAGGTAGCAGCCGCAAAGTTCATGAGTGCGATCATGAACAGAGAAGCCGTGATCATATACAGGATGAGCTTCAGGATCACAAAGAAGGTTACAGGGATCCCGATATGAACCCAGGCATAGATCAGTGTTCCGATCCCAAAGAAGAACTGGCCCAGTCCCTTCACGTCAAACACTTCTGAGATAAAGTAGAAGAAGACGTTGATGGGGCGGAAGCAGTACTTGATGAAATCGCCGTTCCGGACCATGAACCTGAGGTTCCAGTTGTTATCGAAGAAGCACTGCACCGGCGTCAGCGCGATGAGGGAAAAACCATACAGGAACAGCATGTGGTAGTAATCCCATCCGGCAATGCTGGGGAAGTTCTTGAAAATGATCATGAAGGAGACGAACCCTGCGATATTTGTCAGTACCATTCCGAAGGTGGAAATGATGAAGTCCGCCCGGTAGCTCATTTTACTCTTAAAGTCCTGTATGATTATCTTCCGGTAGATCGAAGCGTAGAAACCGAATCCGCGCTTCTTACTTTTCTGTTGATTCATTTCGATCGAAGCGTTCATAGTTTAACCTCCATTTACCGTGATCTTCTTCACTGCGTGTCTCCAGAACAGGATGCCTGCAATGGAAAGGATGACTGCCCATGCCAGCTGGAAGCCCATGGTCTCCAGAACTCCCAGGATATCATCACATCCGTTCTTTTCCAGAAGGATGGAGAGGGGAGCGTCATAGACGGCCCGGAAGGGGAACCAGTGGATCACATTCGCCAGACCTTCCGGGAAGAAGGCCAAAGGGATGGTGGCACCGGACAGCAGCAGTACGATGGTTTCCTTAACGATATTGATCCCCCAGGTGGACTCTGTATAAAGGCAGATGGTGGCAACGATCATGTCGATGTTGAAGTTTACCATCAGTGCCAGAATGGTGGATACCATGAAGTACAGAAGGTTGATCCCCATGGGGATGGCGCCGCCCGTGATCCAGAGTACGATGAGGAAAGTGGGAACGAAGTTCAGTACGAAGTTGATCATCAGTGGACCCGTGCAGTTCCAGAAAATGTACTTCCGATACTTCATGGGCTTCAGCAGATCAAGCACGATCTGTCCTGACTGGATGCTGCGGCTCATATCCCATACGAGATACATTTCCAGGAAATTGAACAATGCCGTTGCCAGGATCAGGTAGATCATGGTGTCGTTGAAGGTCATTCCATTTACGGTGTCCGTTCCCGAGGAGGCGTAGATGGCCTTCCACAGGTAGTACACCAGAACCAGGTAGATCAGGTTGGCAAACAGGGTTGTAAATGTGCTGAGCCGGTAATGCAGAGATTCCAGAACTCCGCCCCGCATCAGCGCCATGCTCTTTCTGAGATTCATGATGCCATGCCACCTCCTTCGTAGATCTTTTTGATCACGTCTTCCGTAGAGATCTCCAGCAGTTGGATGTCTTCGATCTTGGTCTCCTTGCTGCGCCTTAGGATCACATCCATTACGTCCGTGGTTTTTTCGTCGATCAGCTGTTCCTCCCAGTCACCGCCGGTCTTCATTCGAAGGGTCCGGTAGGAGCCGAAGAAGTTCTTCAGGTGCTCGATGTCATTGTCATAGATCTTCTGACCTTTATCGATGATGACGATCCTTCGGCAGAGTGCATCCACATCCCCCATGTCGTGGGTGGTCAGGATAACGGTTGTATGCTTCTCCTGATTCAGTCCCAGGATCAGGGAACGGATCTTATCCTTCATGGATACATCCAGTCCGATGGTGGGCTCGTCCAGAAATACGATGGACGGATTGTGGAGAAAGGATGCAAGGATGTCGCTTAAGGTTCTCTGTCCCAGAGACATCTGCCTTACAGGCTTATGCAGGATGGGCTCGATATCTACAAGAGAGTGGTAGAGATCCAGGGTGTCCTGATACTGTTTCTCCGGTACCAGATAGATATCCCTGAGAAGCTTAAAGGACTCGATCAGGGGCAGGGACCACCAGAGCTGGCTTCGCTGTCCGAAGACAACGCCGATATTCTCCGCATTTTTAGTTCTGTTCTTGTACGGGATCACACCGTTGACCAGGATCTCTCCGGAGGTGGGCTCCAGAACGCCGGTCATCATTTTAATGGTAGTGGACTTTCCTGCACCGTTGGGGCCGAGATAACCGATGATCTCGCCGCGGTCTATGGAAAGAGAGACGTCCTTCACGGCGGATACGGTTTTGTAATCCCGGGAGAAGAGGTCCTTCAGACTTCCCTTCAGACCCTCATGTCGGTTCAGCACCTTGAAATCCTTGCACAGGTTTTTCATGATGATCGCTTTTTCTTCCATTGTAGTATCCTCCATTGTAGAATTGTTGTGATGTCTGACTACAACATTTATGATTGTGTCAGGTTTCGGATTGTGATATAAGTATATTGTATCGGAAAGGAAGATAACAGAGCAAATATAGGAGATTTTTATAACTATTTTTTCTGAATGTGGAAGATAGTTATAATTTCATGATTTTTGAGGCTAATAACTCTGGGAGAAATTCAGGAAGGAGAAATATGAAGCGAGAAGCAAAGGGTCTTATCGTAAAAAGAGATGATGGCTCAGAAGTGGTGAATTATGACAATGCGGCCTTTCCATCTTATATTTACGGAGGCTGGGTGGTAAAGAAGGCCACCTGGGAGAAGGTGCCACATTTTCATGAGGATCTGGAATTCGTAACCGTGACCTCCGGGAAAATGGCATACTCCGTGAACGGAAAAACCGTTTTCCTGCATGAGGGAGACACCATCATGGTGAATTCCAATCAGATTCATTACAGTATAGCAACGGAGGATGAGGTGGCGCGGTATGTGATCTTTGTGGTGCATCCCAGTATCCTGATGTCCTCTGTGACTGTGGAAATGCAGGCAGTGCGCCCTGTCATCGATAATCCTGAGATTCCATATCTCTTATTCCGGGGGTATAATGAGTACGCCGAAGAGATGCGGAAACTTATGAAACCGCTGCCGGATCTTCGGCATGACGCCTTTGCCGTAACGCTGAAGCTTTTCCAGCTGTGGGAGATCGTCCGGAAGCAGGTGGAGCATTATATGCATACGGAGGAGGAAACGGTTTCGGATCCGAAAATGCAGATGGTCAAGACCATGTTGTTTTACATATCCGAGCATTATGCAGAGAAGGTTAAGCTGGAGGAGATCGCGGAGAGTGCGCACATCAGCAAGTCCTTTTGCAACAACCTGTTCCAGCAGTATGTGGAGGAGTCCCCCATCAACTATCTTATGCATTTCCGGTGCAGGAAGGTGGCGGAGTATCTCAGGGCCACTCCTATGACGCTGACGGAGATCGCAGATGCCACAGGCTTTGCAGGGGTCAGCTACATGTCGGAGACCTTCCGGAAGTTTTTTGACAGTTCACCGGCCGCCTACCGTAAGCAGTGGGCAAAGCTGCCGGAGGAGCTGAAGGATGAAAAGAAGGATGAAAAGAAGGGCGAGTAGTAAGAACTACATTATATCAAGGAGTTAAGAAATAAAATGAGCAGTACAAAAGAAAAAACAGTGGTCACGGCAGCGGACCGTCCGATCCTGAAGAACAAGATCTATCTGTATCTTACGGAGTTTTTTGCGGGAATGTCCGTGATGGCGGTGGAGCTGGGAGCCAGCCGACTGCTGGCGCCGTATTTCAGTTCCTCCCAGATCGTGTGGACCATCATCATCGGGACCATCATGATCGCCATGGCACTGGGTAATATCTACGGTGGACGGAAGGTGGATAAGAATCCCAATCCCGACCGGCTGTACGGACGGATCATTTTTGCGGCCATATGGATCGCGCTGATCCCCGTGGCCGGAAAGTATATCATTCTCGGGATCTCCGGACTTCTGGTCTTTACCATCAATACGAATTTCCTTGTGATCGCGGCCTTTGCCGCCTGCATGCTGATCTTCGTGTTCCCCCTGTTCCTGCTGGGAACAGTGACCCCATCTCTCTGTAAATATACCATGGACAGTCTGGACGACAGCGGCAAGGTGGTGGGCATGCTGAATGCCTCCAACACCATCGGAAGCATCATCGGTACATTTGTACCTACTTTTATCAGCATTCCGGCGGTGGGAACCTCCATCACCTTCCTGATCTTTGCCGGGATCCTGCTGGTGCTGGCCATCGTTTATTTCGCTGCCAGCAAAACCTTTGTGAAGAAGGTGCCCATCGCAATGGTCCTCTTCATCCTTTGCTGTATCTTCGGCCACAGCGGCAGCTTCGCCTTCTGGCAGAAGCATCTCACCGTGGAGGACGAGTCCATCTATAATTATCTTCAGGTTAAGGAGAGCGACTCGGAGGTGATCCTGTCCACAAATGTGCTTTTCGGCGTTCAGTCCGTTTACCGGAAGCAGAAGGAGCTGACGGGCATGTACTACGACTATGCCATGGCGGCGCCCTATATGGCCGACATTTATAAAAAGGAAAAGCCTCTGGATGTGCTGATCCTGGGGATGGGAACCGGAACCTACGCCACCCAGTGCAGACGGTATTTCGGGGAAATGTACATTGAAGGCGTGGAGATCGATCAGAAGATCACGGATCTGGCCCATGAATACTTCGAGCTGCCGGAGGATGTGCCGGTGGCGACCTACGACGGAAGGGCGTATCTGAATGCGCTTTCCTCCGATCGTTGGAAAAAGGACGGGGAATTCGGGACCGAGGACGGAAAGTATGACATCATCATGGTGGATGCATATCAGGACATCACCATTCCGTTTCAGATGTCCACGTCGGAGTTCTTCACCATGGTTCGGGATCATCTCAGAACCGACGGAGTCATGGTGGTGAATATGAACATGCGGGGGATCGAGGCGGAGAACCCTTCGGGAGAGGCCAGGATCACGGATTATCTGGCGGATACCATTGCCTCGGTTTTTCCGGAGGTGGTTACGGTGGATGTGATCGGTTCCACGAACCGGGAGCTGTTTGCATCCATGAAGTCCGGGATGATGGACCGCTTTCAGCAGAACAAAGCACTGGAAAAGGATGCAGAGCTTCAGAAAATGATGAATACCGTGGCGGACGCCTGCACGGAATATAAGGCAGGAGATCATATCATGACGGATGATAAGGCGCCGGTGGAGCTTCTGGGTATGCAGGTCATCGATGAAATGATCCGGGATGAGGTCAGATACTACAAACAGATCTATGAGGAGCAGGGACTGGAAGGACTGCTGAACAGTCTGTAGAAAAGGAGATGAATTATGCGATATCTGGTGACAGGACAACAGGCGGCGGAGATCGACCGCTATACCATAAATGAGATCGGTGTTCCTCAGCTGGTGCTGATGGAACGGGCATCCCTTGCGGTGGCGGAGGCTGTAGAGCAGCTGATCCGGAATAAGGAAACAGAGCGTATCCTTGTGATCGCGGAAAGCGGTAATAACGGAGGCGACGGTGTGGCAGCGGCGAGGATACTGCATCAGAGAGGATACCGGGTGGAGCTTCGGCTTCTCCGGGGGATCAGCAGGGAGACAGAGGCGTATCTGAAGCAGCTGGCCCTGGCTGAACAGGCCGGTGTTTCATTCTCGGAAGGCTGGGTCGGATGGAATGAATCGGATGAATGGGAAGATGCGGAGAAGATGCTTACCGAACTTGGTTCCTGCCGGGTGATCGTGGATGCCATCTTTGGCGTGGGACTTACCCGGGAGGTAGGCGGTATCCAGAAAGAAGCAGTGGAGGCCATTAATGAGGCACGGAAGCGTAGCGAGGATCTGGTGGTGGTTTCGGTTGATATTCCTACGGGTATTTCCTCTGAGTCCGGACAGGTTCTGGGGTGTGCCGTGCGGGCAGATATGACCGTCACCTTCGGATATGAAAAGATTGGAATGCGTTTTGCAAAGGAGCACTGCGGAGAAGTTCAGGTAAGGGAGATCGGCTTCTTCCTTCCGGTGGGATTCCTGGATATTTCCTTTGGAGGCGGAAGAACTTGTTATACCTATGATCCGGATGATATTAAGGGAAAACTTCCGAGACGGAGCGCGGAGGCAAATAAGGGAAGCTTCGGGCAGGTGCTGGTGATCGCCGGCTCCAGAGATATGAGCGGAGCGGCCTACCTTGCCGCGGAAGCGGCATATCGTATGGGCTCCGGTCTGGTCAAGGTGGTAACCCATGAAACCAACCGTGCGTCTCTGCAGCAGCTGCTTCCGGAAGCGATTCTGCTCACCTATCCGGAGCCTGTTACCTCCGAAGAATTCGGAAAGGCATTTCTGGCATCCCTTTCCCGGGCATCGGTTGTCATTCTGGGGCCGGGGATCGGGCAGTCGGGAACGGCTCTCTGGCTGGTGGAGGCAGCAATGAAGCTTGCAACATGTCCGGTGATCGCTGATGCAGATGCACTGAACCTTCTGTCCCAGCATACGGAGATCCTGGAGGCAAGTGCAGGTGTGCGTCCGCTGATCCTGACGCCGCATATGATGGAAATGGCCCGGCTGGTGGAGAAGAACCCGGATCCCGGACGGGAAGCGGTGGAACGTCTGAGAGAGAACCGGCTTCAGATCGTTGAAGAGATGAGTGAGAAATACAAGGCAGCGGTGGTTCTGAAGGATGCATGCACGGTGGTTGCAGCGGACAATATCTATCTGAACTCCTCCGGAAATGCGGCCATGGCCAAGGGAGGAAGCGGAGATGTTCTGACCGGTGTGATCGCAGGGCTGATCGCTCAGGGAGTTCCCTGGACCGATGCGGCAAGACTGGGGGTATACATCCATGGAAGAGCAGGAGACGCAGCCAGAGACCGGCTGGGAGACTACAGTGTCCTTGCCCGGGATCTGATCGACGCACTGCCGGAGGTGCTGGTAGAGTGTTCGGCACGCAGCTGACAGGAGGATGCTCCCGGGGGGATGCGCTTATGCAGCGTTCGTTACATTTATAGAGAAAGAGCCCGTCGCATATGCGACAGGCTCTTTTAGTTTATGACAGCTTCTCGATGGCTGCCTTGATCCGGAGGATGGACTCCTCCTTGCCCAGAAGGCTGAGGAGCTCGGTTGCTCCGCCGGGGGTTGCCTGCTTTCCGGAGAGGGCGGTACGGATGGGCCACATTACAAAGCCGGTCTTGTATTCCTTCTCCTTTGCAAACTCCTGAAGAGAAGCAAAAAGTGCATCGTTGGAGAAGTCCTCGGCTGCTTCCAGAACAGGAAGTACCTCCGTCAGCAGCTGCAGGGAGTTCTCTGCATTCGTCTTCATTTTCTTATGCGTATAAAGCTCGTTATCGTATTTCGGAACGGCATTTATGAAATCAACCTGATCCTGAATGTCCGGGAAGACCTCGATCCGGGACTGAACCATGGATGCAACCTTCTTTAAGTCTACGGGACGGGAGATGGCCTTCTCCAGATAGGGCAGTGCCATTTCGTAGAAGGTATCCGGATCCATGGCCTTCATATATTCACCGTTCATCCACTTCAGCTTTGTGATATCCAGAACAGCGGGAGACTTGGACATATTGTGGTAATTGAATGCCTTCACCAGCTCCTCCAGGGAGAAGATCTCCTGGTTGTCCTCGGGGCACCAGCCCAGCAGGGCCACATAGTTTACCACAGCCTCCGTCAGGAAGCCCTGCTCCAGCAGATCCTCAAAGGAGGAGTGGCCGCTGCGCTTGGACAGCTTGGCATGGGTCTCATCTGTGATGAGAGGGCAGTGGATATAAACCGGAACCTCCCAGCCGAATGCCTCATACAGCCGATTGTACTTCGGTGCGCTGGACAGATACTCATTTCCGCGGACCACATGGGTGATCCCCATTAAATGGTCGTCTACTACATTTGCGAAATTATAAGTGGGGAAGCCGTCGGACTTGATGAGGATCATGTCGTCCAGCTCCTCGTTGGGAACGGTGATGGCTCCGTAAAGCTCATCATCAAATGTAGTCGTTCCTTCCGTAGGATTGTTCTGACGGATAACAAAGGGAACGCCTGCATCCAGCTTTGCCTGGATCTCCTCAGCGGAGAGGTGCAGACAATGCTTGTCATAGTGGAACACCTTTTTGCCTTCGATCTCTGTTTCCAGGGATTTGAGACGCTCCTCGTCGCAGAAGCAGTAGTAGGCCTCGCCCCGCTCGATCAGCTTTTTCGCATACTCCATATAGATGCCGGAGGCCATACGTTCCGACTGTACATAGGGGCCGACGCCTCCATCCTTGTCCGGACCCTCATCCCAGGTGAGGCCGGTTTTCTTCAGTGTTCTGTAAATGATATCAACAGCGCCTTCCATTTCGCGCTCCTGATCCGTATCCTCAATGCGAAGAATGAAGTCTCCGTCCTCATGCTTTGCGATGAGATATGCATACAGTGCTGTTCTTAGATTTCCGACATGCATCCGGCCGGTGGGGCTGGGAGCAAATCTTGTTCTTACCTTTGCCATTTTCATATCCTTTCCGTCACTGCCACATTTTCATGGCTGTGCTTGATTTCTGCAGTTGTCCGAACCCTGACTTGTTCGGAGGGCTTTACCATTTTATCACGAATTGTTCAGAATGTGAAATGTTAACTTAAATTGTTTGAAATATTGAGGGCGGTGTAGTATACTACCTTATGTATGACTATCGATCACCCGGCAGAGGCCGGATGGCTTTGATGGATGTAAGGGAAAGGGATTACAGGTTATGGATCTGGACTTCAGCAAAATGAGTTCGACAACAATATTCAGTATTGCACTTCTTGCGGCACTGGTCATTCTTCTGATCGTACTTGTTATTGTTACGATCAAGGTTCTTTCCAAGGGAAAGAAGGAAGAAAAGGAGTATATGGAACGGCGCTATACGACCCGTGAAAGCAAAAAGAAGGACGGAGAAGATCGAGAAGATCGAGAAGATCAAGAAGATCAAGAAGATCAAGAAGATCAAGAAGACGGGGAAGACGGAGAAGCCGAAGAAGAGAAGAAAGATAAGAGAAAGAAGAAGGATTCAAAGGACTCGAAAGACAGCAGTGACAAGGCTTCGGAGGCTTCGAAAGATTCGAAAGATTCGATAGAAGACGAGGAAGACGACGAGGATGAAGATGAGGATGATGAGGACGAGAATGAAGAATCTGAAGAGTCCGAAGAGTCTGACGAGGATGAGGATAAACCCGAGGTAAAGGATGAGGTCGCAGCCGTAGTTGAGGCAGCGCTTCAGGCAAAGGCAAAAGCAGCAGAGCTGGAGGCCCGGGTTGCAAAGGAGAAGGCAGAACGTGCAGCAGAGGAGGCTGCCATTGCCGCTGAGAAGGCAAGTCAGGCGGAGGCAGAAGCGCAGGCTGCTACAAAGAAGGCAAATCCCATTTCCATGCAGGACAGACTCCGTAAGAAGCAGGAGGAAGATATTCCTGTAGAGGTTACAGAACCCACCGAGAAGATGCCAGCCCTGGATGAAGAGCTTTCGGAAGCTCAGGAAAATGTGAAAGATACTGCAGAAGCAGAAGAAGATTTTGATGACGAGGTAACAGAGGCTACGGATGAGATCCCCGTTGCCCGGATCAACAGAGAATTAAAGAAGCAGGCGGCAGAACAGCAGGTTGCTGAGACAGAGGACAAGCAGGTGGATCCGGATGTGCTGAAGGCAACCACGAAGGTGGCAGATGCACAGGAGATCATCAGTGCAGTGAAGAAGGCAAAGGCAAAGGGAAGGAAGCCTGAAGAGGGCGACAGCGCATTTGGCGAAAATGCATTCCCTGTGGATGGTGAGGTCAAGGACGAGAGCAAGAAGAAGCTGGAGACATCCTTTGACAGCGCATTTACGGATGTTCAGCTGCATCAGGAGATCGAGGGACGTAAGGATGAGCTGACCGACTCCGCATTCGGAGTTCAGGAGCCTATCCAGGAGGAGGAGATCAAGCCTCTTCAGGTGGCCAGCGAGACCATTACCGTGAATCCGGTGAATGCCGTGAATATCCCCACCGTGAATGCGGTTGCACCGGTTGAGACAAAGAATCCGGAAGCCGGGATCGAGTCCGCTACGGATATGAAGGAGTTCCTGACGGAGAATCCGGTTCCGAAGAAGAGTAAGAAGAAGATCAAGAAGAAGGATGCCGCATTTGCCAAGAAGTTTGACAGCGACGCACCGAAGCTGAAGACCGCGGAATACTTCTGGTACAACAATCAGGATATCGAAGCACTGACCAAGAAGGAGGATATGTACTTCTACTGTCACTACTTCCATGATCCGGCAAAGGCTGTACTTCCTCTGATCATTGAAATGTACGACTGCGCGTTCGTCCGCACCGAGGAGCTTCAGAAGATCGCCTACGGTATCCAGTATAAGTCCATGGGCCTTCGGGAGATCCTGACGGCGAAGGATAATGTAAGCTTTGACCGGAGCCGTATCACCAAGGAGCCTACGGATAAGGACATGCTCCAGATCCGGGCAAAATGGTGCGATTATGTAGATAAGTTCCTGCAGATCATCGTGATCCAGGCACCGGAGGACGTACAGGAGTATCTCAGAAATCAGCTGTATTCTTACGGTGAGAATGATGTGGATACGCTTCTGTTCTGTCCGGAGCCGGAGGATGAAGAGGAATAGCTTTGACATCAAAGAACAGTTGTGCTACAATGTGATGAATTCGACTGAATTACAAAAGAATTAAATTAGGAAAAAGGCATTGATGGTGCACAGTAAGTGACTGCAGAGAGTCCATCCAGAGAGCCCGGGAGTTAGCTGAGATCCCGGACGGACGGCAGAAACCGAATTTCACACCGGAGCTGCGGGTCTGAAGGGGATACCTGGTAGGTCCTGCCGTAGAGAGAGCGCGTTAAGCTTCCCACGAGCGCCGGCGCAGGCCGGAAGGAGGGTGGTACCACGGTTCATGATCGTCCCTCTGCCAGAGATGGCAGAGGGACGTTATTTTTATACCTGATAGGGTAGGAGGAAAGAAGAATGAATGAAACGCTTCGCACGATCGAAGAAGAAACAAGGGCGCGGATAGAGGAAGCAGAAAGCCAGGAGGCTCTGGACGAGGTCCGTGTATCAATTCTGGGAAAGAAGGGTCGACTGACTCAGATCCTGAAGGGAATGAAGGATCTTTCTCCGGAAGAGCGTCCGAAGATGGGCCAGCAGGTAAATGAGGTCCGTCAGCTCATCGAAGAGATGATGCAGGAGAAGAAGAACAAAATGAAGCATGCGCTGCTGACAGAACGTCTGAAGCGTGAGACCATTGATGTTACACTGCCCGGAAAGAGACAGATCCGCGGACACAGACATCCGAATCAGATCGCTCTGGAGGATCTGGAGCGGGTATTCATCGGAATGGGCTACGAGATCGTGGAAGGTCCCGAGGTAGAATACGACAGATATAACTTTGAGCTTTTAAATATCCCGGCAAACCATCCGGCCAAGGATGAGCAGGATACCTTCTATATCACAAAGGATATCCTCCTTCGTACCCAGACATCCTCGGTACAGGCCCGGATCATGGAGAAGGGCAAGCTCCCCATCAAGATCATTTCTCCGGGACGTGTATTCCGTTCCGACGAGGTGGATGCAACACACAGCCCCTCCTTCCATCAGGTCGAGGGTCTTGTGGTCGGAAAGAACGTGACCATGGCAGACCTGAAGGGGACTCTGGATCAGTTTGCACGGCAGTTCTTCGGACCGAATACAAAGACCAAGCTTCGTCCTCATCATTTCCCCTTCACGGAGCCTTCCGCTGAGGTGGATGTGACATGTTTCAAATGTGGCGGCAAGGGCTGCGGCGTCTGCAAGGGTTCCGGCTGGATCGAGATCCTGGGCTGCGGCATGGTTCATCCCCACGTACTGGAAATGTGCGGCATCGATCCGGAGGTATATTCCGGTTTTGCCTTTGGTATCGGTCTGGAGCGTGTAGCGCTTCTGAAGTACGAGATTGACGACATGCGTCTCCTGTATGAGAATGATGTTCGTTTCCTGAGCCAGTTCTAGACCGTAGGCTGAAGCAGGAAGTAGCATGAATGAAGAATACGTCCCGCGCATCGTCCGGGACTCAGAATAGAGTTTGGAGGAATGAAAGATGAATACACCCATATCATGGATCAAGGCCTATGTGCCTGATCTCGATGTGACACCCCGCGAATTCGTAGACAGGATCACACTGTCCGGTTCTCATGTGGAGAGTCATAATGTATATAACAAGAATCTGGAGAAGATCGTTGTAGGAAAGATCCTTAAGATCGAGCGCCATCCGGATGCAGACAAGCTGGTGGTATGCCAGGTGGATATCGGAGCAGATGCACCGATCCAGATCGTAACCGGTGCGCCGAATGTGAAGGAAGGGGATCTGGTTCCCACGGTTCTGGACGGCGGCAAGGTGGCCGGCGGTCATGACGGCGGCGAGCTTCCCCCGGATGGGATCCGCATCAAGAAGGGCAAGCTTCGCGGCGTTGAGTCCTTCGGTATGATGTGCGCCATCGAGGAGCTGGGCTCCTCCCGTGAGCTGTACCCCGAAGCACCGGAGGACGGTGTCTATGTATTCCCTGCAGATGCAGAGGTAAAGCCCGGGGATGATGCAGTTGCTGCCCTCGGCCTGGACGATACAAATGTGGAATATGAGATCACATCCAACCGTGTGGACTGCTTCTCCATCATCGGAATGGCAAGAGAGGCAGCCGTTACATTTGATCTGCCCTTCTATCCCCCGGAGGTAAAGGTGGAGGAGAAGAGCAGCGAGAAGGCAGAGGATTACATCTCCGTTGAGATCAAGGATACAGACCTTTGCAAGCGTTATATCGCAAGGGTTGTTAAGAATGTGAAGATCGCTCCCTCTCCGAAGTGGCTGCAGAGACGGCTTCGTGCCCAGGGCATCCGTGCCATCAACAACATCGTTGATATCACAAACTACGTGATGGAAGAGTACGGCCAGCCCATGCACGCCTTCGATCTGGATACCATTGCAGGCCATAAGATCGTGGTAAAGCGCGCAGAGAACGGTGACAAGTTCACAACTTTGGACGGTATCGAAAGAGAGCTGGACGAAAATGTACTGATGATCTGTGACGGGGAGAAGGAGGTTGCCATCGGCGGTATCATGGGCGGCGAGAACTCCATGGTTACAGATTCCATGACAACACTTCTGTTCGAGGCTGCCTGCTTCGACGGAACCAATATCCGCCAGTCCGAGCGGCGTCTGGGTCTCAGAACCGACGCTGCCGGCAAGTTCGAGAAGGGTCTGGACCCGAATCTGGCTGAGGAGGCCATCAACCGTGCATGCCAGCTCATCGAGGAGATGGGATGCGGCGAGGTGCTGCAGGGCGCCGTGGATGTATATCCGAACCCGGTAGCTCCCTGGACACTGCCCTTTGAGCCGGAGAAGATGAACACACTGCTGGGCCTGAGCGTTCCCACAGAGGAGATGCTCCATATCTTCGAGGGCCTGGGTCTGAAGTATAATCCGGATACGGAAATGCTCACCATCCCCACCTATCGTCAGGACCTGCACTGCATGGCTGACCTGGCTGAGGAAGTGGCACGCTTCTATGGCTATGATAAGATCCCGTCCACGCTGACCACAGTCAATGCCGGTATCGGCGGACTTCCGGTAAATCAGCTGATCCAGGGCGTTGCAAGAGTGATCGCAGAGGCGAACGGCTTCTACGGTGGAATGACCTATTCCTTCGAGAGCCCGAAGGTATTTGACAAGCTGCTTCTGCCGGCGGATCATCCGCTTCGGAATGCCATCACCATCAGCAATCCGCTGGGTGAGGACTTCAGCATCATGCGGACAACCCCGCTTTCCGGTATGCTGACATCTCTGGCGACCAACTTCAACCGGAGAAACAAGAATGTAAGACTGTATGAGATGGGAAATGTATATCTGCCTCACAGCCTTCCGCTGACTGAGTTGCCGGACGAAAAGCTCCAGCTGACTCTGGGTATGTACGGAGAGGGCGATTTCTTCACCCTGAAGGGCGTGGTAGAAGAACTTCTGGACAAGCTGAACTTCGGCAGCGAGGTTGAGTATGTCCCCACGAAGGATTATCCCTTCCTTCATCCGGGAAGACAGGCTGAGATCCGCAAGGGCAAGCTGCTCATCGGATATATCGGTCAGGTTCATCCGGAGGCCGTTGAGAATTATGATATGAAGACAGACGTGTATGTTGCGGTTCTGGACATGGATACCGTGACCATGCTGGCAAAGGAAGAAGTGAAGTATAAGGGCCTTGCCCGCTTCCCGGGTTCCTCCCGTGATCTGGCGCTGGTATGCGACAAGTCCGTTCTGGCCGGAGATGTTGAGAAGATCCTCCGGAAATGTGGCGGCGCGCTGCTTGAGAAGATCACTCTCTTTGATGTATATGAAGGTGAGCAGGTAGGGGCAGATAAGAAGTCACTGGCTTACAGCCTGCTGTTCCGCGCACCGGATCGTACCCTGGCAGATACGGAAGTAAATGAGAAGATCGAGAAGATGCTGAGTGCACTGGGTGAGAAGGGTATCACGCTTCGTGCATGATCAGATGCATAATCATATGTGTAATAAGATATGAGGGAACGTAAATGAAGGTTTCAGATTTTAACTATGAGCTGCCGGAAGAGCTGATCGCCCAGGATCCCCTGGAGAAGAGAAGCGATTCCAGGCTCATGGTTCTGAACAGAAAGAAGAATACGATAGAGCATAAGCATTTCCGGGATATCGTGGAGTACCTTTCTCCCGGGGACTGCCTGGTGATCAATGACACCAAGGTGATACCGGCCCGCCTGCTGGGCGTGAAGCCGGATACAGGTGCCGCCGTGGAGGTGCTTTTGCTCCGAAATCATGGCGACCGCGTGTGGGAGGCATTGGTGCGTCCCGGGAAAAAGCTGAAGCCGGGTGCGGAGGTTTCCTTCGGAGACGGGCTTCTGACCGGAGTGGTGGAGCAGGTGATCGAAGGCGGAAACCGTATGATCCGTTTTTCCTACGAGGGAGTCTGGGAGGAAATCCTGGACCAGCTGGGAGAGATGCCTCTTCCGCCGTATATCACGCACAAGCTGAAGGATAAAGACCGCTATCAGACGGTGTATGCCACCCATGAAGGATCGGCAGCGGCGCCCACCGCGGGACTACATTTTACACCGGAGCTTATGGCGGAGCTGGAGGAGAAGGGTGTTCGCATCACCCGGCTCACACTGCACGTCGGACTGGGTACCTTCCGTCCGGTGAAGGTGGATACCATTGAAGAGCACCATATGCACAGCGAGTTTTTTGAGCTGTCGGAGGAAGCGGCAGAACAGATCAACCGGACCAAGGCGGAGGGCGGAAGAGTGATCTCCGTCGGCACCACCAGTACAAGGACGCTGGAAAGTGTGGCAAGGCTTCAGGCGGTTGAAGGAAGTGAGGAAGGGGAGTTTCAGCCCCTCTGCGCATGCAGCGGATGGACGGATATCTTCATCTATCCCGGATATCGGTTCCGGGTGGTGGATTCTCTGATCACAAACTTCCATCTGCCGGAATCCACGCTGATCATGCTGGTTTCCGCCTTTTATGACAGGGAGCATGTGCTGGAGGCGTACCATACGGCCGTAGAGGAACGGTATCGTTTCTTCTCCTTCGGAGATGCCATGCTGCTGCTGTAGAAGAGTGCAGAAATGTTTTAGAAAGGAGGCTGCGGGATGACGCGAATGATTCGAAAGATTCGAATGCTTCGAATGAAAAAATGCATATGCTGTTTTCTCCTGCTTTGCCTTACACTGGCCCTCCTTTCGGCCTGCGGAAAGAAAAAGACTGAGGAGAGCACCACGGAAGAGGTGGACATCACGGCAGGCTTTGAGAATAAGAATGATTATGTTCAGACCACCCGTCCGGACTCGGTGATCTATCGGATGCCGGATGAGACCTCGGAGAAGTATTCCACTCTGAAGCCCGGCGTAGATTTGATGCGCACTGGTGTGAAGGGTGACTGGACCAGGATCCGTCTGAATGACACCACACTTTATATAGAGACCGCAAATGTAAAGAAGACCAAGGTTGAATGGGTCGAGGACAAGATGGGAAAGAAGAATGACCATGTGGTCTTTATCGATCCTGCCAAGCAGATCTATGCAGATAAAAAACCGGAGGCAGTGTTCCCCGGCGGAGACCCTGAAAAGCAGGGAAAGGCCAGGATGGCACAGGCGTCCATCGGTACGTCCACAGGAAGCTTTGAGTATGATATCACGCTGGCGGTTGCAGAGCGTCTGAAGCGTGAGCTGGAACTGAGGGGCTATACAGTGATCCTGTCCAGAGAGACCAGCACCGGCAGCATCAGCAATTCAGAGCGTGCCATTGCAGGGAATCAGAGCAATGCGGAGATCATGATCCGGCTCACGGCAGCCGGCTCCTCGGAGAAAAAGACAAATGGAGTCTTCGGCCTGATCGCTTCCACCAAGAACCCGAATACGGCAGATAAGTATCAGGACAGCTTCTATCTGTCCAACATGCTGGTGACCAATACCTGTGCGTCCACCGGCGCAAAGCGGCTGGGAATCTTCCAGACGGATAATCTGGTGTTCCTGAATTACGCAAAAAAACCGGCGGCAGTGGTCCAGCTTGGGTTCCTGACCAACAAGGATGAGGATGCGAAGCTGTCCGATACGGAATACCGCGAAAAGCTGGCTGCCGGGCTGGCGGACGGAGTGGACGGATACTTCGAGTATGTGGACCAAAGGTAGCACTTTACATAATATAGGAAGGGCGGAAACCTATCTTTCCGCTCTTTTTTTGTGCATTATTCACAAAAGAAGGGGCCACCTTTGGTGAATGATTGGTGCATGCTGTATTGACTTATATGTTACAAAATGCTAAGATATCAACGTAACAAAATTGTAACAAAAGGAGCCTTTTCGAAATAATCGTTAAGAAGTTTTAACAATGAGCAGGAAGAATAAATTGAAGATGAATCGTGTGAAGTACAATTTGAAAAGATATGTCTTTTCCGGACGTTATTTCGTAAGGAATGCGCTCTTTGTAATGATCATAGCAACTATTATTTCCATCGGAGTCGTAGGCTACAGTCTGCTTACATCCTCATCGGATGCGGATGATATCGATGCAGCTGCTGAGCAGGGCTCCTATACAGATTCCAGACTGGTGGTTGCAGGCCCCAGCATGATCGAGTCCATCGACCAGGAGAAGCTGGGACAGGTGATCGACGAGGAACAGAAGGTAGAGATGACTGCAAAGAAGGACAGTGTCCTGACGAATACCCGTTATGACATGACAGGCAAGTTCCTCTGCATCATCGACACGGTAAATATCCGTTCCGAAGCATCGGAGCAGGCAGATGTTGCAGGATGCCTTTACCGGGGTGCAACCGGAAAGGTGCTGGAAGCAGGAGATACCTGGACCAAGATCCAGTCCGGATCCGTGACCGGATATGTGGCAAATGATCTGATCCTGACAGATGCGGAAGCAACAGAGAAGGCTGAGGAATATCAGGGCTATATGGCTACCGCAAAGCAGGGAAATGTATGCGTTCGTCTGGAGGCAGCTGAGGACGGCGAGATCCTGTATCTCACCCTGTCCGGTGAGAAATTCATCGCCTGTGATAAAGAAAGTTCAAATGGATGGTACAATGTGCGCCTTGCAGACGGTACCTACGGATACATTTCCGCTGACTATGTAACAGTGGAAGAGGATACCATCGACGCAGTCAGCATCGAGAAGATCGACGAGACAAAGACAGTGATGAAGCAGATCGCTGAGCGGGCTGCGGAAGA
>CADAXW010000018.1:0-703 GCA_902792005.1 uncultured Lachnospiraceae bacterium | reverse complement strand
GAAAGCGAAGGCACAGAAACCGAAGACCGCCGCAAGAAAGTAGAAGAGAGAGAAAAACAGCTTGAGCAGAGCAAGGCCGAGCTGAAGAAGGCAGAGGAAGAGGCTGCAAAGCAGGAAGCCGAAGCCGAGAAAAAGAAGGAAGAGGAAAAAGCTGCCGATAATTCCACGACACAGACAACAACACAGGAGCAGCCGGTGGAAGCAGATACTTCTGACCTGTACCTCCTGGCAGCCATCACCTACTGTGAAGCAGGCTCCGAGCCCTACGAAGGCCAGCTGGCCGTTGCAAATGTAGTCCTGAACCGTCTCAGAAACGGCGGCTACGGCAAGACACTTGCAGACGTTATCTACGCACCTTATCAGTTCACAGGCTGCAAGATGTGGTCCTTCCAGGGAGCGCTCAAGACCGGAGGATCAGCATCCTGTCTGAAGGCAGCACAGGAAGCCTTAAACGGAGTAAACAACATCGGAAGCTGCAAATACTTCCGCCCGTATAAGAACCTGAATCTTGACAAGATTGGGAACTATACAATCATTGGAACACACGCGTTTTACTAAAAAAAAGAACCGGGCAACGGAAAATGTATTTTCCTTGCCCGGTTTCTTTTTTTTACTTGACAACGCGTGTGTTCCAATAGCGTGACAACGGGGACAGTCCCGCTTGTCACGTTTTCCCAGGAAAACGTGACAATGGGGACTGTCC
>CADAXW010000017.1 GCA_902792005.1 uncultured Lachnospiraceae bacterium | reverse complement strand
TTGTCACGTTTCACTCCGAACTGATCTTTTCGAAGCGGTATTCCTGTTTGATCTCAGGATACTTTTCTTTATCCACGGGGCTCATGAACATGGCATAGGGACGGACGAACATCTTGAAATCGCCGTACAGGGCCTGATATACCACCATGATCTCCCGGGTCTCGGAGTGTTCTGCCAGGCCTACGATCTTATAGAGATACATATTCGCCCGTGCTTCTTCTTCCGTGATGGTTTCGCGTTTGAAATGCTGCACCACATCTCCTGCATGTAATCTTCTATCCATACGTATTCCTCGACTTTCTCTAAACCTGTTCCGCCAGCTCCTCCAGTACCTTCAGCACCAGCTTCCAGGTCCTCTCCACCGACGGGATGTCCATGGCCTCTCTGGGGGTGTGGATATCCGTAAGCTGCGGTCCGATGGAGACTGCGTCCAGCCCCGGCATTCCGGTGGTGAACAGACCGCACTCCACGCCTGCATGGATGGCTTCCATGATCATCGGCTCATGATACTGCTCCTGGAAGCATTCGGAGAACACTTCCCGAAGCTTTGAAACCTTACAATATTCCCAGGCGGGGTAGTCGGCCTCATCTTCTACCTCAGCTCCCAGAACCCGTGCGATGGACCAGATGCGCCGCACCAGATCTTCCTTCTCGGAATTCACGTTGCTTCGCGCCATGAGTCTGACTGTCACGGCAGCCGCATCCGTTGTGAGGATACCGATATTCAGCGAGGTCTCCACCAGTCCGGGCACATCGAAGCTCATTTTCTGAAGGCCGTCCGGCAGAAGCCTGAGGAGAGAAATCACCCGTTCTGTAGCGGCAGGTGCCATGGGCAGCTGACCGTTCTCCGAAGGCGTTTTCTCTGAGATAGCACCCTCTGAGATAGTTCCCTCTGAAAATGTAACGCGGATGTCCGGATCCTGTGCTCCATACTCCCCTCGGACAATTCCTTCCAGCTCGGCAGCCAGCTGCCCGGCTCTTTCTGCCTCAGATGCTGACAGCAATAGCTCCGCCGCTGCATTTCTGGGAATGGCATTGTCCTTGCTTCCGCCCTTCACCAGTACCAGTCCGCACCGCTGATAATCATTATCAAACAGCCGGTCCAGGTATCTTCCCAAAAGCATGATGGCATTGGCTCTTCCGCGGTCGATCTCCTGTCCGGAGTGTCCGCCCAGAAGTCCGCTGACGGAAATGACATAGCTTTTCTGTTCCGGATCCGAACCTGCCTCACGTGTCACCGGAAGCGTGATCCTGGTGGTACAGCCGCCGGCACAGCCTGTCAGCATATGCCCCTCGTCTTCACTGTCCAGATTGATCATCATCCGGCTCTTCAGACCGGTTTTGTCCAGTCCTTCCGCACCCAGGAGTCCGATCTCCTCATCCACGGTAAAGACACACTCCAGCGGCGGATGAACGATAGTGTCCGATTCCAGAACTGCCATCATCATGGCAACCGCGATTCCGTCATCCGCGCCAAGGGTGGTACCCTCCGCGATCAGAATAGGATCCTCTTCCTTCTGCCATTTCAGAAGTCCTCCGGGACGGTCCATCAGATAGTCCAGATCCTTTCGCTCCGTAAGAACCAGGCGAAGTCCCTCCGTCTCCATATCCAGATCGCAGTCCTCTTCTTTTTCGCAGACCATATCCATATGTCCCTGCAGCATCACAACAGGCGCCGCCTCAGAGCATCCCTGCCCCGGCTTGCAGATGACCACATTTCCCATCTCGTCCTGCACATAGGAAAGTCCATGTGCTTTGGCAAATGTAGCGATGTGATCGCTGATCTTCCGGATATTTCCGGAGCCATGGGGGATGGCCGCGATCTCCTTAAAATAATGTAACACCTTCCTGGGTTCCAGGTTTTCCAAATCCATATAAGCCTCCGGTTTATTCGTAACGCTCATCGATAACACGCTTTGTCTTCTTCTCGCTTCTCGGAAGCACGCCAAGCTCAACTACCTTAACGATGGGAGTAAATCCGATCTTGCTCTTTACCTTGAGAGCGATCCGCTCCGACAGATCCTGGAAGTTAACGGTTCCGTTGGTCTCCACATAGAGACGCATGGTATCCTTGCCGTCCAGATGCGAGATACGGATCTGATACTCGCTGGAGATCTCCGGGAACTTCTTCAGAACATCCTCGATCTGGCTCGGGAATACATTTACGCCCTTGATCTTCACCATGTCATCCGTACGTCCCATGATGATGTCCAGACGCGGATGCTTGCAGCCGCAGGGGCATTCACCGGGAACGATGCGGGACAGATCGTGGGTCCTGTAGCGGATCAGCGGTGCGCCCTCCTTAACGAGGGTCGTGATCACGATCTCACCCATCTCTCCGTCCGGAACCGGCTTCAGCGTCTCGGGATCGATGATCTCGATGTAAATGTAGTCGTCCCAGTAATGCATGGCGGTTCCCTGATCACAGTTGATACCGATGCCCGGTCCGTAGATCTCAGTCAGTCCGTAAATGTCGTAAAGCTCGATCCCAAGCTCTTCATGGATACGCTTACGCATCGCGTCACCCCAGCGCTCGGAACCGATGACACCCTTCTTCAGATGGATCTTGTCACGGATGCCCCGCTTCTGGATCTCTTCTGCCAGAAGAAGTGCATAGGAGGATGTGGAGCAGAGAACCGTAGTCTTCAGATCCATCATCATCTGCAGCTGCTTCTCCGTATTACCGGGACCCATGGGAACAGCCATGGCGCCAAGCTTTTCGCAGCCCAGCTGGAAGCCGATACCTGCGGTCCAGAGGCCGTAACCCGGTGTGATCTGGATCCGGTCCTTCTTTGTGATCCCTGCCATCTCATAGCAGCGGGCAAACATGGTAGCCCAATCCTCAACATCCTTCTTTGTGTAGGGAATGATGACCGGAAGACCTGTGGTTCCCGAAGAGGAATGGATCCGGACGATCTCCTCCTCCGGTGCGGTCATAAGTCCCAGGGGATATGCATCCCGAAGATCTGCCTTCTCGGAGAAGGGCAGGTTCTCAAAGTCCTCTACTGTCTTTACTCCGCTGATCCCTGCCTCTGTCAGCTTCTTTCCGTAGAAGCTTCCTGCAGATACCAGTGCATCGATCTGATGGTTTACCTGTGCCAGCTGTGTTTCATTGATTCTCATTTTGTTCTCCCTTACTTAAAAACTTCGCCTTACGCATATGCGAGCGCCTTAAAATTAATTTCATGCAGCTTCTCCGGCAGTCTGTCCCGGAGTGCGTCCTTCAGCTCCTCCTCCGTCAGACCCAGTGCTCCGGAGCGAAGTGCCGCTCCCAGCAGGACTACATTTACGACCTTCGGATTCTTCAGCTCTGCAATGGCCGCATCCGTATCTACTGTCAGGAGATTCGGAACCACCGCCTGAAGATAGGCAAGCATATCCTCCCCCTTGTAGCTTCCGCCTGCAAGTGCTGCAGTCACAGGCATCACCGGACGGATCGCCGTAACCACCTGTCCTCCCTCCTTCAGATAGGGAAGCATGCGAACGGTCTCTGCAGGCTCAAAGCCAAGGATCAGATCCGCCTCTCCCTTTCCGATCATGGGGGACTGAGTGCCCTCTCCGATCCGGAGATGACTGAATACGCTTCCGCCTCTCTGGGCCATGCCGATGGTCTCGGCACTCATGACCTGCAGCCCTTTCTTCATTGCCGCTGCAGCGATGAGCTTGGAGGCCAGGACGGTTCCCTGTCCGCCGACGCCGGTCAGTACGATATTCTTATGCATTTCGGAACCCTCCTTCCCCTGCGGGATCATCCCCGGTCCTGACCCGGGGTTTCTGTACCGTATCTCCGCCCACGATGGCGCCTGTGGGGCAGATCTGCCGACAGAGCCCGCATCCGGTACAAAGGGTCTCATCAATGGCAACCTTTCCGTCTGCAACGATCAGGGCCGGACAGCCCAGCTCGCGGATACATTTCCGGCACTGGATACATTTGTCCGGAAGGATCCTCACCGGACCTACCTCCCGTAAATGTCTCGTAAAGTCGCAGGCTATGGATATACATGGATAGCTGAAGATGATGGCCTTCACCCCCGGCTCCGCCGCAACACGCTTCACGGTTTCCACGGCTTCCTCCAGACAGAGCGGGTTCACGGTCTCAACCGTCCTCACTCCGACGCCACGGAGCACCTGCTCCATGTTCACTTTATCCACGATCTCACCCATCATGGTCATGCCCGTGCCCGGATGGGGCTGATGCCCGGTCATGGCCGTGGTGGAATTGTCCAGTATGATGAGCGTCATATCCGCCTGATTATAGACGGCATTGACAACTCCTGTAATGGCTGATGCAAAAAATGTGGAGTCACCCACAAATGCAAAGCAGGTGGTATCCGGATCCACATGCCCCACGCCCTGGGCGATGCTGACGCCTGCGCCCATGCAGAGGCAGGTATCCACCATATCCAGTGGCATGGCATTTCCAAGGGTATAACAGCCGATATCTCCGCAGAAAATGGTCTTCTTTCCCTTCATCGCCTGCTTCACGGCGTAGAAGGAAGCACGGTGGGGACAACCTGCGCAGAGGACCGGAGGACGCACCGGAAGCTCCGGAGCATCCTTCCCGGTCGCCTGCTCATCTTCCTTCGCATCTGCAGCAGCCCCCTGCTGCAGGAATCTTTGGATCCACTGCTTCACCAGATCCTTGGTATTCTCTCCTGCCACCGCCGTATGCCCGGTATGCTTTCCCAGGACGGTGGTGGATAACTTCTTCTTTCCACAAACCCAGATCAGTCCGTCCTCCACCACAGGATCCAGCTCCTCCAGACAGAGAACGCTTTCCACGCTCTCCAGGAAGCTTCCTGCCAGCTCCTTCGGGAACGGATAGGGTGTGCTGACCTTCAGCAGCTTCACCTGACAGGGAAGGGCCATCTGCTTCAGACACTCAAGGGCATAGGCATAGCTGATGCCGGATGCTGCGATACCAAGGGTCAGAGGTTTCACCCCTTTCCCGTTCGCCTGCCCGGACGGTACCTTCTCTCCTTCTGCCTTCGGGAACTCTGTTACCGAATTCCCTTCATATCTCGAAAACTCCTGGGAAAGAGTTTCATTTCTTGCCACGATCTTCTGATGATTTGCATAGGACAGTCTCGGGAAGATGACCCAGCGTTTGGAGTCCTTCACAAAACCATCCGGCACATGGACGGAGTACTCCTCCGGATCCTTTACGTCCAGCGATGCATAGCCGTGGCATACGCGGGTGGTGGGCCGTAAGAACACCGGGGTTCCGTACTTTTCCGATAACTGAAAGGCCTCCTGTACCATGCGGTATGCCTCCTCGGCAGAGGAAGGATCCAGACAGGGTACCTTTGAAAATGCAGCAAAATGTCTCGTATCCTGTTCTGTCTGTGATGAGATCGGTCCCGGATCATCTGCCACCAGGATCACCAGTCCACCCTTCACGCCTACATACTCCAGGCTCATCAGCGGATCCGCCGCCACATTTAACCCCACCTGCTTCATGGTCACCAGTGCTCTGGCTCCGCTGTAGGCGGCACCTGCCACCAGCTCCATGGCTGTTTTTTCATTGACGGACCACTCCACATAGGTAGTATCTCCCCGTCTTTTTGCGATGGTCTCCAGCACCTCCGTGGAGGGGGTTCCCGGGTAGCCGGCTACTACATTGACACCGGCAGCCAGGGCTCCGAGACCGATCGCCTCATTTCCCATTACAAATTCCTTATGCATTCCTTAACTCCTGTATCCTACCGCAGCCATACAACTTCTGCGGTGTCGATTGCTTTCTCATAAATGGGCTCGATGATGCCCTCCAGCTTCTTCTCGGACTTCTCGATCTGTTCGAGTGTCGGCTTTGTTACGGGATGCTTTGCCACGAAAATGGTACAGCAGTCCTCGTAGGGCTGGATCGAGGTCTCATAGGTTCCGATCTTCTCGGAGATATCCACGATCTCCTGCTTATCCAGACCGATGCACGGCCGGTAAACAGGGCACTCCACTGCCCGGTCGATCACACCCAGGGAAAAGACGGTCTGCGAGGAAACCTGCCCGATGGACTCACCGGTCACAATGCAGTCTGCCTCCTCCCGCTTCGCCAGCTCCTCTGCCACCTTGAACATATACCGCTTCATGATGATGGTCAGCTCATCATGGGGACAGTTATCATAGATGGCCAGCTGAAGCTCCGTGAAGTTCACGATATGCAGCTTGATGGGACCTGCATAATGGGACACGATCCGTCCCAGGTCCTGCACCTTCTCCAACGCACGCTCCGAGGTATATGGGGGTGAATGGAAGTAAACCGCCTGCATCTCCACGCCCCGCTTTGCGATCATATAGGTTGCCACAGGGCTGTCGATGCCGCCGGACAGAAGGGAGATAGCCCTTCCGTTGGTTCCCACCGGAAGTCCTCCGGGGCCGGGAAGGATCCTGGAATAAATGAATGCGATCTTCCGGATCTCCACATAAACCATGACATCCGGATCATGCACATCCACGCGGAGCCCTTCCTCCTCATATTTGTCTAAAAGGATTCCTCCAAGGCGTGCATCCATTTCCATGGAGGGCACCGGAAACTCCTTATTGTTCCTGCGCACCCGCACCTTGAAGGAGAAGTCATGATCCTCATATTCATCCTCAAAATACTGTGCCACCACCTCATCGATCCGTTCCGGGGTGGGATCCTCCACCGTATACACCGGACAGATGCCTGTGATACCGAAGATCTGGCACATGCGCTTTACCGCTTCGTCATAATCATAATCGGACTTGGCGTCCACAAAAATGCGTCCGTAGTCTCTCCGCACCTCAAACTGGCCCAGGGGCTTCAGTCTGGAACGGATCCGCTTGCAGAGAATATCCTCGAACTTGTAACGGTTTTTTCCCTTGGTTCCGATCTCTGCGTATTTCACCAAAAATGTTCTGATCTGCATTCTAATCAACCTCTTGTATAATGTCTCAGTGTCGGCAGAAGTTTTCCCACTGTCTCCACCACATAACGAACCTCTTCCTCTGTATTCTCCTCGCTGAAGCTGAACCGGAGGGTAGATTCCCTCTGATCCGCGGGAAGGCCGATGGCCGAAAGCACGCTGCTCTCCCGTTTCTTATTGGAGGAGCAGGCTGAACCTGCGGATACATAGATCCCCTCTGCCTCCAGGCTGTGGAGCATGACCTCGGCACGAACGCCGATAAAGCTGATGCTTGCGATATGCGGCGCACCCATGGAGTGACTTACCACATCCGGCAGCGCCGTCAGGCCCTCCACCAGCATATCCTTTAATGCTGCAACCTTCGCATTCCGCTCTTCCAGGTCCTTCTGGGACTTTTCAATGGCCAGTCCGAAGCCCGCGATGGCCGGTACATTTTCCGTGCCGGAACGCATGCCCTTCTGCTGTCCTCCCCCGTAAATGATGGGGCGGAGCAGGGTCCCCTTCTTCACATAGAGGAAGCCCACGCCCTTGGGGCCATGAAGCTTATGACCGCTGACGGATAAGAGATCCACACCCAGCTGTCCCGCATGAATGGGCAGCTTTCCGTAGGCCTGAATGGCATCCGTATGAACGTACACCTTCGGGTCCTTCTTATGGACTGCCCTTGCGATCTCCTTCACCGGAAGGATGGAGCCGATCTCATTATTCACCATCATGACAGACACCAGGATGGTATCCTCCTGCATGGCCTCCACCACCTGCTCCGGTGTAACGATGCCCATCTCATTCACCGGCAGGCGGGTGATCTGATACCCCTCCTTTTCCAGAAAGTCCAGGGCGGCACCGACACTGGGATGCTCTATGTTCGTGGAAATGATATGCTTTCCGATCCTCCGCTTCGCAAGAGCCGAGCCGATCAGGGCCTGGTTGTTGCTCTCCGTTCCTCCGGAGGTAAACAGGATCTCCTCCGGCAGAACATGGATGCTCTTTGCCGCCTGTTCCTGTGCCTGCTTTACGTAGTGTTCAGCCGTCACGCCACATTTATGCATGGAGGAAGGGTTTCCGAAATCCTCCGTCAAAATCTTCATCATCAGCTCCGCTGTCTCGGGATAGACCCGCGTGGTCGCAGAGTTATCTAAATAAACTTCCATTTTCCTCAGTCCTTCTCAAATATATATCCAAGCACCGCCAGCAGTGCCATGGCTGCCGTCTCCGTCCGGAGGATCCGGTGACCCAGAGTGATGACCTCCGCTCCGATCTCCTTCAGTGCGCTGATCTCGCTCTCCTCGAAGCCTCCCTCCGGTCCGATGAAAACACCCAGACTCTTTGCCGCGCCGGATGCGCTGTCCTCTCTCAGTTTTTCAAGGAGCGCCCTGGTTCGGTCCATTCCTCCGGCATTCTCATAGGGCACGAACACCCGGTCCAGCATTGCCGCATCCTGAATCGCATCCTTCATGGAGAGAAATGTACCGACCTCCGGCACTACTCCTCTTCCGGACTGCTTTGCCGCAGCCTCCGCTATGGACTGGTACCGTTCCCGCCGCTTCTTCGCCTTGGCCGCGTCCATTTTCACAACGCTGCGGGACATCCATACCGGAACCACCCGGAACACGCCCAGCTCCACGGTCTTCTGCAGGATGAGATCCATCTTGTCTCCCTTGGGAAAGCCCTGATAGAGCGTGATCTCGACAGGAAGCTCTGCCGTATTCCCGGAGATATCCTCTATGGCAGCGGTCACCTCCTCCGGTGAAATAGTTTTGATCCGGCAGGTATAATCTCTGCCGTCTCCAGCCCCCACCAGGATCTGATCCCCAGGCTCCAGCCGAAGGACCCGGGCCGCATGCGCCGCATCCTGTCCGGTGAGCCGCACCATCTGCTCCGATGAATTGATCTCCTCTGTAAAAAAACGATGCATGTGTCCGCTCCTATATCGATTCGGGTTTCCGTGCAACCACAGAGACCCATTCTCCCATCTGCTTTGTCTCCAGGACCTCGAAGCCCGCTTCCTTCATGGCGCTTCGCACATCCTCTGCCCGGTCCGCCGTGATCCCCGAGGTGATAAATGTACCGCCGGGCACCAGATAGTCCGGAATCACCGAGGAAAGGGGGATGATCACATCTGCCAGGATATTGGCAACAACGATGTCATACGTCCGGGCAGGTACCGTATCCGCATCTCCCAGAGCCAGATCCACCAGCTGCACCGGGTTTACGGCTGCGATCCCGGAACCGAGGCTTGCCTTTCTGCATGCCTCCTTTTCCTCTTCACTCACGGCCCCGATCACATTTCCGGCCAGAAGATTTCCGCAGGAGAATGCGATCCGGTCCTCGGAAAGTCCGTTGGCCTCCGCATTTTCCCGGCTGGATAATACAGCCTGCGGATCGATATCCAGACCATGTACATAGCCTGCTCCCAGAAGCACCGACAGGATGGCCAGGATCCCGCTTCCACAGCCCACATCAAAGACGGACTGGCCTTCTTTAAGGCAGCTTCGCAGTTCCTCGATGCAGAGCTTCGTTGTCTCATGGGTACCGGTTCCGAATGCCATGACGGAGGAGATCCTCACCACCTTATCCTCCGGCTTCAGATCCGGATACTCCGTCCATACCGGCTGGATCACGATGTCATCTCCCAGACGGAAGGGCTGATAATACTGCTTCCAGTTCTCCTGCCAGGTGGCATCATCCTCGGTCTCCGTCACGGTGATCGTGCCGCTTCCCACAGAGATGTAGGAACGCATCCGTTCCAGCTCCTCTGCCACCTTGTCCTGCAGTTCACGGATCTGCCCGGGGTCATAGGACTCATCCAGATAAATGGACACATTGGCCTTTTCCGTTTCTTCCTCCGGGATCAGGGGAACATCCACATACATCTGCTTCATTTCCTCTTCCGTGAGGGGAAGCTGATCCTCGATCTCTGCTCCCGGAAACCCAAGTTCCTCCAGGTACTCCGCCACCAGATCCTCTGCTTCTACGGTTGTTTCTATGGTGAATTTCTTCCAGATCATATATTTCCATACTCCGTTTGAATGGTTTTCTGCATAAGCCTCCGGCAAACGCACATACATAGTTATTTTACCACTATTCCGGTATGAATCATAGAAGAAAATGGGAAATAAAAAAGGGAACAGCACTCGGATCATCCGAAGCTGTTCCCTTTCTATAGGTGTTTAGATCGTATCTGATTATCTACGTTTCTTCTTATGGGTTCCGAAGGAGAAGCCTCCTGCGGAATCGGTTGAAGATCTCTGGTTCACCGGCTGTGTCTTCTCATACTGATTCAGAATGGTCTTCTGCTCTTCTGTCAGATTATCCGGAACCTGAACCACCAGTGTTACGTAGTGATCACCGCGGACATTCTTATTCCGAAGGGTCGGAATACCCTTTCCGCGAAGCTTAACCTTTGTGTTGGTCTGTGTACCGGGCTGGATATCATACTCCATAGGGCCGTCGATGGTCTGAAGTGTAACTCTTCCACCCAGTGCAGCCTGTGTAAAGCTGATGGGCTCGGAGGAATAAAGATCATACTCCTGACGGGCAAATACGGGATGCTTGTCAACCAGTACGGTTACCAGCAGGTCGCCACGTCCGCCGCCGTTGATACCGGGCTCACCCATCTCACGAAGACGGATGCTCTGTCCGTTATCGATTCCGGCAGGAACCTTTACCTGAATTGTCTTCTTGCTCTTAACATATCCGGAACCGGCACAGTTGGAGCACTTGAAACGGATGATCTTTCCGCTTCCCTGACAATCCGGACAGGTCTGTACGGTACGTGCCATACCGAAGAGGGACTGCTGTGTAAATACAACCTGGCCCTTGCCGGCACATTTCTGGCAAACCTCAGCCGGATGGCCGGGCTGTGCACCTGTGGCATGGCATACGGGGCACTCATCCTTCAGGGGCATCTCGATATCGGTCTGTGTACCGAACGCAGCCTCCTCAAAGGATACACGAACGGTGGTACGGATATCAGCACCCTTCATGGGGCCATTCTGCTGTCTTGCGCGGGAACCGCCGCCGAACATATCGCCGAAGATATCGCCGAAGATATCACCCATATCCGCAAAATCGAAGCCGCCGAATCCGTCGCCGCCTGCATTCGGATCAAATGCGGCCCAGCCGAACTGGTCGTACTTCCGCTTCTTCTCCGGATCAGACAGGATTGCGTAAGCCTCGGATGCCTCTTTGAACTTTGCTTCGGCTTCCTTATCTCCCGGGTTTGCATCCGGGTGATACTTTTTAGCTAACACACGATATGCTTTTTTCAGGTCACTGTCGCTGGCATTCTTTGATACGCCAAGGACCTCATAACAATCTCTTTTTTCTTCTGTCATTTATTTAACCTCACAGACTTATGTCTTAGATCTCCTTGAAATCTCCGTCAACTACGTCACCGCTGTAATCCGGTGTGCCTGCGCCTGTACCTGCATTAGCGCCCGGACCATTCTGCTCATACAGCTTGGAGAACAGATTCTGTGCGGAATTCATCAGAGTCTCGCGACCTGCACGAAGCTTCTCTACATCATACTCGGACAGGTTGTCGATATCTGTATCCTCGATGATCTTCTTCAGAGAATTCAGGTCAGCCTCAACCTTCTTCTTGTCTGCCTCAGGAAGCTTGTCGCCTACCTCGGACAGAGCCTTCTCTGTCTGGAATACCATAGCGTCAGCGTCGTTGCGAACCTCAACGCCTTCCTTACGCTTCTTATCAGCCTCTTCATAAGCAGCTGCTTCCTTAACTGCTCTCTCGATATCATCATCGGAAAGAGATGTGCCGGAAGTGATGGTGATGTGCTGCTCACGACCTGTACCAAGGTCCTTAGCGGATACATTTACGATACCGTTTGCATCGATATCAAATGTAACCTCGATCTGCGGAACGCCTCGTCTTGCCGGTGCGATACCATCCAGACGGAAACGACCCAGAGACTTGTTATCCTTTGCGAACTCACGCTCACCCTGTACGATGTTGATATCAACTGCATCCTGATTATCCTGTGCTGTGGAGAAGATCTGGCTCTTCTTTGTCGGGATGGTTGTATTTCTCTCGATCAGGTGTGTAGCGATACCGCCCATGGTCTCGATGGAAAGTGTCAGCGGAGTTACATCCAGAAGGAGGATGTCGCCTGCACCAGCATCACCGGCCAGCTTACCACCCTGGATACAAGCACCGATCGCAACGCACTCATCCGGGTTGATACCCTTGAACGGCTCCTTGCCTGTGATCGCCTTAACTGCATCCTGAACAGCGATGATACGTGTAGAACCACCAACCAGAAGTACCTTGTCAAGCTCAGCTGCGGAAAGACCAGCATCATCCAGTGCGGTCTGAACCGGTCCACGAGTCTTCTCAACCAGGTCAGCTGTCAGCTCATCAAACTTAGCTCTGGACAGATCCATATCGAAGTGCTTCGGTCCGTCGCTGGTAGCTGTGATGAACGGCAGGTTGATATTTGTCATTGTCTGGGAAGACAGCTCCTTCTTAGCCTTCTCTGCTGCTTCCTTCAGACGCTGCATAGCCATCTTATCGTTGGAAAGGTCAACGCCTTCCTTCTTCTGGAACTCATCCAGCATGTACTGTGTTACAGCATTATCGAAGTCATCACCACCAAGGAGGTTGTTACCAGCGGTTGCAAGTACTTCGATGACACCGTCACCGATCTCAATGATAGATACATCAAATGTACCACCACCAAGGTCGTATACCATGATCTTCTGTTCCTTCTCGTTATCAAGACCATAGGAAAGAGCAGCTGCCGTAGGCTCGTTGATGATACGCTTTACATCAAGACCTGCGATCTTACCAGCGTTCTTTGTAGCCTGACGCTGAGAGTCTGTGAAGTAAGCCGGTACAGTGATAACTGCCTCAGTTACCTTCTCACCCAGATATGCCTCTGCATCTGCCTTCAGCTTCTGCAGTGTCATAGCGGAGATCTCCTCCGGTGAATACTTCTTGTCATCGATGGTTACCTTGTAGTCAGAACCCATGTGACGCTTGATGGATGAAATGGTCTTGTCAGCGTTTGTAACTGCCTGACGCTTAGCAGCGTCACCGACTACACGCTCACCGGACTTCAGAAATGCAACAACTGACGGGGTTGTACGTGAACCCTCTGCATTTGTGATAACAACCGGCTTACCACCTTCCATTACGGCTACACAAGAGTTTGTAGTTCCTAAGTCGATACCGATAATCTTTCCCATTGTTTTTAAATCCTCCTAAAATAATCTTTACATGATTCGTTGTTCGTGATTCGTTGTTCGTGATTCTTTTTGGCTGCTAGTTTGCAACCTTTACCATACTGTGTCTCAGCACGGTATCTTTATACATATAGCCCTTTTGCATCTCCTCCAGAACTACATTTTCACCTGCTTCCTCATCTTCCACGTGGATCACTGCGTTGTGGAAGTTCGGGTCAAACTGCTTTCCTACTGCATCCATAGGCTCAACGCCGATGGACTTCAGTGTTTCCTTGAGCTGCTTGTAGATCATCTCGATGCCTTCTTCAAACGGTGTCTTCTCCTCGGGAGTTACCGATCCCATTGCCCGGTCGAAGTTATCCAGCACCGGAAGCAGCTTTTCAAGAACATCGGATGCTCCGTAATCGAACATCTTGGAGTTCTCCTTGTCGTTCCGAACCCGCATATTATCGAACTCGGCCAGCAGTCTCGTATACTTTTCCTTGTTGCTCTCGGCCAGAGCCTTAGCGTCGTCCAGTTCTGCCTGCATCTGCTTGGAACCTCTGCGGTTCTTCTTCGGCACCGGCTTCGGACGTTTTGCGTCAGCATCCTCCGGTTTTACGACTTCTTCTTTGTCGATCGTAACATCGGCTCCTGCTTCCACCTTGTTCGGATCAACCTTGATGTCCTCCTCCTCAGGCAGAGCTTCCAGCTCTTTTTCCGCCTTAAGGCTTCTGAGCATCTCGTTCATTCCTTTCGCCATGCGTTGTCACCCCTTCTTTTCATTTTTTCTGAATATCGTATCCAGCTCGTCGGTCAGATTCTTCAAGGTCTGTACTACCTTTTTGTAATCCATCCGTTTCGGCCCGATGATTCCTATGGTTCCCTTGGCCCCTTCCGGTAAAGCGTACGTGGAGGTTACGATTGAGTAATCCTTCATGTTCTGAACCGGGGACTCCTCGCCGATGTAGATCTGGATACCGTCGCCGTCCTCATCCTGATTGTTTGTCTGATCAAGAAGAGATTCCAGTCCGTTTTTGTCTTCCAGAGTTTCCAGAAGCGCCGAAGCCTTATTCACATCTCCCAGCTCACCATACCGCAGAATATTCGACGTTCCGCTGGTATAGATCTGCATCTCCTCTGCCTGATGGACCGCATCCACGATCCCCTCAAAGACACTTTCCAGGATATCCGCATACTCTCCGGCCTGCCTTCGCATGGCCTGCATCAACTCTATGTTGATCTCATTTACGGATGCTCCCGTTAGAAATGTGTTAAGCAGCAGATTCAGCTTCAGCACCTCTTCATTGCTGAGAGGCCTGTTCACGTGAATCAGCTGATTCTTCGCTACATTGTCTCCGACGACGATGACTGCCACAAGATCCTCATCATCCACCTGCGAAAGCTGGATGAATTTCACCTGGCGATTCCTCATCTGCGGAGAGGATACGAGTGTGGCATACTGTGTGTTGTACGCCAGTACCTTCGCCACCTGCTTCAGCAGTGACTCCAGCTTATCCACCCTCTCCAGTAACACGCCGTGCTCCTGGACACTTTCATTCTTTTCTGCCATCATGGAATCTACATAGAACCGGTACCCCTTATCCGTTGGGATCCGTCCGGCAGATGTATGTGGCTGAATGATATAACCCATTTCCTCCAGGTCCGACATCTCGTTCCTTATGGTTGCAGAACTGAGATTCAGATCCGTATATTTGGAAATGGTACGGCTCCCAACCGGCTCGCCGGTTTCCAGGTAGTTACTGATGATCGCTTTGAGGATTACAACCTTTCTTTCATCGAGCATTGTTTCCTGCTCCATTCCATCACCATCCTCATATTAAGTTGTATCGTTAGCACTCAAAACAATCGAGTGCTAATCGCTAAGAATAATCTATCACTCATGCTCACCCTTTGTCAAGGAAAAAGCACAGTTTTTTTATGTGATTTTGAAATAATTTCAGTGATCCAGCAGAAACTCGGACAGAATGATGTTGCTGATGTCGATTCCGGCATCGGTCAGTGCCACACGGTCCTCCTCCAGCTTCAGGAAACCGTCATCCACATACTTATTTATGACCGGTCCGTAAACATCGAACATTTCCTTATTAAACTTCTCTTTAAACTCGGTCCTGCTGACTCCGCGGATCATCCGAAGCCCCAGGAACATATACTCTTCCATGCGGCGGTCCACATACATGGCCGTATTGTCACAGCGAAGCTTCACCGTTGCAGCATCATAGAGCTGCAGCAGATCCATTTCCGGGGTCATCAGCTTAGCCACTTCTCCCATCAGCTCCAGGTACTGATCCAGATCCCGAAGATTCGAGAAGCGTTCTCCCTTAAAGAGCGAAGCTGCTCCCAGGCCGAAGCCGATATACTCTCCGCCGGTCCAGTACACCAGGTTGTGTCTGCATTCAAAGCCCGGCTGGGCATAGTTCGAAAACTCATATCTTTCGTAGCCGTTGGTCCGAAGGATCTTCTTCGTCATGGCATACATGCGCCGGTCGACCTCTTCCTCCGGCAGCATGCCGAGAAGATATTCATCCTCCGCCAGCTTCGTCCCCTCTTCCACCTGCAGGGAGTATGCTGAAATGTGCTCCGGTCTGTATTCCATGACACGGGTCAGGGTATCCACATAGGAATGCATATCCTGTCCCGGGATGCCGGACATCACATCCACATTGATATTCCGGAAGCCGGCCCGTCTGGCAGAGGTAAAGCCTGCCACAAACTGATCAAAGTTATGGATCCTGCCCAGCATTTTCAGAAGCTCATCATCTGCACTCTGAAGTCCGATGGACAGACGATTGATGCCATAGGACTGGTATGCCAGAAGGTCCGTATATTTCAGAGTTCCCGGATTGGCTTCAATGGTGATCTCCGCAAAGCGGTCCACCCGGAACACGCTTCGGATCTGAGTCAGAAGCGCTTCGATCAGGGATTCATCCATGGTGGAGGGCGTACCGCCTCCGATAAAGATGGTCTTCACACTGTACCGATCCGCATAGGGCTGGTACAGCTTCAGCTCCGTACGGAGCGCATCCATGTACTGCAGCTGCTTCGCATAGAGTGTGTCGTCAAAGGACAGGAAGTCGCAGTACAGGCACTTCTGAACACAGAAGGGGATGTGGATATATAAACTGAGGTTTCTTTTCATAACATATTCCTTTTATATTCTTTACGATTCGCACCACTCGTCCGACCGCAGCGAATCGTAACTCACTCTTCGTCGAGCTTGAGCACCGACATAAACGCCTTCTGCGGAATCTCTACATTTCCGATCTGGCGCATACGCTTCTTGCCTTCCTTCTGCTTTTCCAGAAGCTTTCTCTTTCGGGTGATATCGCCGCCGTAGCACTTGGCAAGCACGTCCTTCCGCACTGCCTTTACGGTCTCTCTGGCGATGACCTTTCCGCCGATGGCTGCCTGGATGGGGATCTCGAACAGGTGTCTCGGGATCTCCTCCTTCAGCTTCTCGCACATTTTTCTGCCACGTTCGTATGCGGAGCCCTTGAATACGATAAAGGACAGGGCATCCACCGTCTCATGATTGATCAGGATGTCCAGCTTCACCAGCTCGGAGCGCTGATAACCCTTTAGCTCATAGTCGAAGGAAGCATAGCCGCGGGAACGGGACTTTAATGCATCAAAGAAGTCGTAGATGATCTCATTCAGCGGCAGCTCGTACTTCAGAAGGACACGGGTCTCCTCCAGGTATTCCATGCTGATGTAGTTTCCGCGCCGTTCCTGACAGAGCTTCATGATGGCACCGGTGAACTCCGTCGTCACCATGATCTCCGCTGCCACGATGGGCTCCTCCATGTAATCGATCTCGGACGGATCCGGGAGATTCGAAGGATTCGTGAGCTCGATCATATCCCCGTTGGTCTTATATACGCGGTAGATAACACCGGGGGCTGTGGTTACCAGATCCAGATTGTATTCCCGTTCCAGACGCTCCTGAATTACCTCCAGATGAAGCAGTCCCAGGAAGCCGCACCGGAAACCGAAGCCCAGAGCGATGGAGGTCTCCGGCTCATACTGCAGCGATGCATCATTCAGCTGCAGCTTCTCCAGCGCATCCCGAAGCTCAGGATACTTGGCTCCGTCCGCAGGATAGACACCGCAGAACACCATGGATCTTGCCTGCTTGTAGCCCGGAAGTGCCTCAGCGCAGGGCCGCTCTGCATCGGTGACGGTATCACCCACGGCGGTTTCCTTTACATTTTTCAGACTGGCAGTGATATAACCTACCATTCCGGCGGATATCTCATCCTGAGGGATGAACTGGCCGGCACCGAAGATACCAACCTCAACCACGTCCGCCTCAGCGCCGGTCTCCATCATCCGGATCCGCTTTCCTTTTCCGATGACGCCGTCAAAGACACGGCAGAAAATGATGACTCCCTTATAGGAATCGTATAAGCTGTCAAAGATCAGGGCCTTAAAGGGTGCATCCGTATCTCCCTTGGGCGCCGGGATCTTCGTTACGATCTGCTCCAGCACCTCCTCGATGTTGATCCCCTGCTTTGCAGAGATCAGCGGTGCATCATGGGCCTCGATCCCGATCACGTCCTCGATCTCATTCTTTACCCGCTCCGGATCTGCAGATGGAAGATCGATCTTGTTGATCACCGGGAAAACGTCCAGGTTGTGATCAACGGCCAGATATACATTTGCAAGGGTCTGTGCTTCTATACCCTGGGCCGCATCCACCACAAGGATCGCTCCCTCACAGGCCGCAAGAGAACGGGATACTTCATAATTGAAGTCCACATGGCCCGGGGTGTCGATCAGGTTAAAGATATACTCCTCCCCGTCATTTGCCTTATAAATGATACGGACCGCCTGGGACTTGATGGTGATCCCGCGCTCCCGTTCGATATCCATGTTGTCCAGCACCTGCTCCTGCATTTCCCTCTGGGTCAGGGTCCCGGTCTTCTCAATGATCCGGTCCGCCAGGGTGGATTTGCCATGGTCGATGTGGGCAATGATACAAAAGTTTCTGATTTTACTCTGGTCTAAATGTTCCATATGTTTTTCCTTGTTTTACGTTATTTCTTTGTTGCGGTCACATCCCTCACGGATGGGGAGTTCCAAAATAAATATGGTCCCCTGCCCTCTTTTACTCTTTGCGGAGATAGATATGTGCAGCAGATCGGTGATCTGTCGTACCAGCGCAAGTCCAAGACCGTTGCCTTCCTTGCTATGGGAGCTGTCTCCCTGGTAGAACTTGTCATACATATGCTCCATCTGCCCCTGGGACAGGCCGATGCCGGTATCCCGGATGGTAACGCATACCACTCCGGTATCGGAAGGGTTCTCCTCCAGACGGATCTGAAGCAGCCCTCCGGGATTGGAGAACTTGATGGCATTGGAGATCAGGTTGGACCAGATATGATAAAGCAGATCCTCATCTCCCACATAGGTGACAGGCGCCATGTCGATATCCAGCTCCATATCCTTCTTTTCCCATGCCTCTTCCATTGACAGCACAACCTTACGGATCTGCTCATCCAGACGGAAGGGCTTCTCCTTCTGGATCATGGTACCGTTGTCCAGGCGGGAAAGCATCAGAATATTACCTGTCAGCGCATTTACCCTGTGACAGTTATAGAGGATACTTTCCACATGCTGTCTCCGTTCCTCCGGAGTCAGGGTCTGATCCTGAAGCAACGTTGCATAGCCGTCAATGGCCGCGATGGGAGTCTTGATCTCGTGCGATACATTTGCCACGAAATCATTTCGGAGGGTCTCTATGGTTCCCAGCTCCTTCACCATTTCGTTGAAGGAGTCATACATATCCTCGATCTCGGCGATATGCAGATGCTCGTCCTTTTCGATCTCAACGCTGAAATCGCCCTTGGCGACCTCCGTGGTTGCTTCATTGATCCGCTCCACTGACTTGAACACGCGGTGCATCTTATAGTAAAGGATCAGATTCGCAACGATGGTGGTGACGGTGATCCAGATAAATGCAAGCAGCGGCGTCAGCTTTCTGGCGTCATCCACCTCCTGTCGGTTGTGGAAATAGATGGCCAGGATCGCGGACAGAACGATGATCAGGATCGTCAGGATCCCAAGCTGAAGCAGGAAAAAGATATTCAGTTTTCTTTTTCTTTTCTTGATCATGATCTTCCGATTCTTTCTGATCTTTTTTGATCTCTTCCCGTCAGGTAGGCGTCTTCTTGTAGACTACCTTATAGCCCAGGCCGCGGATCGTAACGATCTCATAATCCGGGATATCCCGGAGACGTTCTCTGAGACGGTTGATATGAACATCAACGGTGCGGACATCGCTGGGGGAGTCTGTACCCCACACCTCATCCATCAGCTGCTGCCGGGTGAAGGTTTTTCCCGTGGAGTTAAGGAACTTATAGAGAAGCATGAACTCCTTCTGGGGAAGGACCTGTGCTTCGTCTCCCACTCTCATGATCATGGTGTCCAGCTCAAGCTCTATGGGGCCGAAGGTCTGCTTCCGTTCATTCTGCATCCGGCTCCTTCGGATGAGCGCCGCCACACGGAGCACCAGCTCATTCATATTTACGGGCTTTACCATATAATCATCGGTTCCAAGGGAAAAGCCCTTCCGCATATCATCAAAGCCTTCTTTGGCAGTGATGAGCAGGATGGGCGTCTTCTGACCCGCATCCCGAAGAGCCTGGATCAGCTGATAGCCGTCCATATTCGGCATCATGATATCGGAAATGATCAGATCCGCATATTCTTTATTCAGATAGCGAAGCGCCATCAGTCCGTCCTGTGCGGTGACTACCTCGTAGCCCTCCCTTTTCAGGACTGTCTGGAACAGCTTCAGAAGATCCTCGTCATCCTCAGCGATCAGTATTTTTGCCATGATCGACACCTCATTTCTGTAACGTTTCCTGGTCTGCATGCAGCTTTGGACAGATCTCTCTGGAATCCAGCCAGATGGTGAAGGGGCCGTCATTTAAAAGGTCACATTTCATTTCCGCACCGAAGATCCCGGTCTCCGCCTTATAGCCCTGCTTTCTGCAGCTGTCCACGATATACTCGTACATTTCATTTGCAAAGTCCGGCCGGCCTGCCCGGATGTAGGAGGGACGGTTTCCGTGACGGGCATCCGCACACAGTGTGAACTGGGAAATGAGCAGCAGCTCACCCCCAACATCTGCCAGGGCAAGATTGCTTTTCCCCTCCGCATCCTCGAAGATCCGAAGCCCCAGAAGCTTGCTGATCATCTTATCCGCAACGGCTCGGTTATCACCATCCTCCACACCGATCAGAACGAAGAAGCCGGTTCCGATCCTTCCCGTTTCCTTTCCCTCCACGGTAACGGAGGCGTGGCTTACTCTTTGTACCAAAAAACGCATATTTACCAGTTTCCTTTCAGGAATCGTCAACTAGACATACTCCTGTATAGTTTACCGAATCCTCGCCCTTTTCGCAAGCAAAAACGTGACAACGGGGACTGTCCCCGTTGTCACGTTTTCGCGTTACTTGTTACGTTTGTCTTTGCGTTTCTTGGATGAAACGACTGTGATGCCTGCCAGTGACAGGGCCATCAGGCCTGCTACAGGAAGGATCGGTGAATCATCATTTGTCTTCGGCGGTGAAGGAGGTACTTCTTCCTTCTCCTTTTCATCGATCATGGTGATGGTGATCACTTTATCCTCGCCCGGTCCGACCTTCTCGTTCTTGACGGTGAAGGTGACAGGTCCTGCGATCTCATAGCCTTCCGGTGCTTCAACCTCTACCAGCCTGTATTCCTTGCCAACCACAAGTTTTCCGGAGATCTCGCTGATCTCGCCTGTGGTCGTCCAAGCAGGAACAACTACATTTCCATCCATGTCTTCGATCTGAAGCTTTGCGCCTGCCAGGTTCTTTCCGTCAGGATCCAGCTTCTTCACCTGAAGCAGGATCTCCGGCTCAAGCCAGATCATGTTGCCGTTCTCGTCAAAGATCACGGTGTCATCTCCTGTATCCAGGACATCAACATCTGTTACCGCCATCTTGGATCCGTCTGCACCAACTGCAACCTTAAATCCGATGATCAGCGGGTTCCTGGATACATAGTATCCATCCGGTGACTCCAGCTCGCGAACCAGGTACTTCGTATCCGGCAGAACTCCGCGGAATACAACGACGCCATCCTTGTCCGTTACCTTCTCGGCGATCTTCTCCTCGGTACCGTCATCCAGTACACGGAAGAGTCCGTAAAGGGATCCTGCAAGAACAGTACTGTCAGCCTGCTCGCTTACCTTCGTAAATGTGATATCGGCCCGAACCTGATCGTTGATGATCCGATTCTTCTCCACCGGTGTTCCGTCCTTCTTTGTCAGACCTGTGAAGCTTTCGTTCTCGATCACTGCAAGATAAACCGCATTGGACTTAACGATGTTATCAGGAACCTCAACCTCCCGGATCTCATAAGTGCCGGCAGGCATGGTCTCAAACTTCACCTGTCCGTTCTTATCACTGGTTGCCTCGTATACATTCTTCTTATTTGTAACATCTACTGCCTGGAATACAACTCCTTCAAGCGGTGCTGTCTTCTTCGGCGTTGCTGAGCAAAGCTCAGATACGTAAGCGTACTTCGTGAACTTGATCACGCCCTGGTCTTTCCTGTAATCATCCTCAAAGTCCACTCTGGTCTGTCCTGTCAGCTGAACAACCACTCCGGTTACAGATGCACCGTCTTCCGACTCACCTGCATTTACTTTGTGGCTGACAGATTCGAGGATCATTCCGTCTACGTCATAATCTGTCTCGGTGATGGTATATACATCACCCGGTCTTGCCTCCATCTCATAGGAGTAAGTCTTTGTTGTTTCATCGAAGGTGAATTCGGACAGATTTACAACCTTTGTCTCGCCTGTGGTCTCGTTCACGATGGTGAACTCCAGCTGGCCGGCTGCTTCCTCCGGTGTCACATCGCCCTTGATGGTCTTTGTGATCACGATACTTCCCTTCTTGTAATTGTCTTCGTATGCAGCCACTGTTGTGTCATCCGGCTGAACCGATTCGGTGATCACGGAATAGATACCGTCTTCTTTCTCGATCACCTGTCCGTTGGCCTTAACACTCTCCAGAACTGCACCGTCCACGTCATAGATCACCTCGGATACAACGTACTTCTGTCCTGCAGGCACCCGAACCTCCAGCTCGTAGATATCGCCTACCTTCGTGAAGTCCTTCTCCAGGATCAGGTTCTCCAGACGCTTCTCACGGGAACCGTCTTTCACAACCAGTACATTTCCGTTCTCATCTGTTACCGTGAACTGCAGCTGACCGGCTGCCTCCTCCGGTGTGATGTCGCCCTTGATGGTCTTGGTGATCTTCAGGATGCCGGAGCGATCCCGGTTCACCAGCTTCACATCAGCTTCTGCCTTCTTGTTTCCGTCAACGATGTCTGCCACGGTTCCTGTCGGTGCAAGATACCACTGCTTATTAAGATGGAGCTGGTACTTGCCCGGGTTCGGCTGGGCCTCCACAACCTCAACCGTCAGGATGTACTTCGTCTCATCCATGTCAAGCGCAGCTGTATCTGCTGCCGGATCCGTCTCCGCGATAAGATAAGCATACGTCTTACCTGCATCCGCAGATGTGTAGGTAAATGTACCGAAATCGACGCTTCCGTTCTTCTTGTTTTCAGCGGTTCTTTCAGCACGACCCTGTACGGGATCTGTAACTCCGTTATACGGGATGGATGTCAGCGTGAATCCGAACTGGCCTGCTGTCATGGCCTTATCCGCATTGTACATATCCTTATAGAGCTTGGTAAGGCCTGCAGTCATGCTGACCGGTGAAGCCTCAACGATCTCTATGTTGTTAAATGCGACGCCCTGTCCGGCGTTGTAAGCCGGATGTGTGGTGGTTGTTCCGTCATTCTTTGTAACTCCGGTCACAACCGCATTCATCTTGGCAGGATCAGAAGCATCCTGTGTTACCGTAACCTCAACTACATATTCCGTAGCATCCGAAGCAATGTTCGGCAGTGCAACCGGCACGGTCTCGGTAATGGTATACTCATGAACCGCGGGCACGGTATAGGTGATGGCATCAAATGCAACCTCGCTTCCGGCGTTGGTCTTATTCATTGCCTGAGTCAGCTTATCCGGTACATCACCGTTTGTGGTCTCCTCCAGACGGAAGTTGAACTGTCCGTCAAATGTGCTGCCTGCCGCGATTGCCTGGTCATCCAGCGTCTTATATGCCTTCAGAGCGATGGTGCCCTGTGCCTTCTTGTAGCTGTTGCGCAGTGCAACCGGTGTCTTCTGGTTCTTTGTAACCGCTACATTTGCTTCCTGGATCTTAGAATCCGTCTCATCCAGTACCAGATAGTACGTAGCCAGAATGCTGTCCGCATTTGTCTCAACCACTGTGTAATCATCATAGGTCGGAAGATCCGGAGTCTCATAGGATCCGCTCGTAAAATCAGCGTAGGTAAATGTATGATAAACCGTATCACCCCGCTTGATCTGGAATGTGAGGGCCTCCTTATCCGTTTCACTGACATTTACACCATTCGGGATCGCAAATGTCTTGCTGATGGTCATTCTTCCCACCTGACGGTTGTTGGTAACAACTGCCGATGCCGCAGCATCATTCATGATGGTTCCTTCTGCATCCGCATAGCTGATATCAAAGCCTGTGACTGCAGTTTCTGTTACCTTGTATCCGGTTCCGGAAGGAAGACCTGTAGCTGTCGCACTCTCGCCGCCCTTCATCTGAACCGTGGCAACACCCTGACTGAAGATCAAATCTCCATAGAGTCCTGAGATCGTCTGATCATCCAGCGTAATCGTAAATGTGAATTTCTTATCTCCATCGGATGTCTCCGGGCTGACAACTGTCTTGGAAACGGTCAGCTGTCCTGGCTTTCTTGTATTCGTAAATACTGCCTCTGCCTGAACATCACCGATGGTTCCTGTATTTCCTGATGCAACACATGTGAAGTTCGTATTTGCCGCTGCACCCTCGGTAACCGTATAACCAACGCCTGTCGGCAGGCCTTCGATCACCTTGCTCTCACCCTTCTTCAGGGTAAATGTTCCGGAACCGTTTGTGAATACCACACCGCTGAAGGTTCCGTTCACTGTGTTGTTGTCCAGAGTAACAATGAATGTAAAGCTTGTATCTGCATCCGCTGCAACCTTGGATACCACAGCCTTCGTCACCTTCAGGGAACCGGTATTTCTTGTGTTGGTGCATGTAACCGTTACGGTATCATCACCGATGGTTCCTGTCTGATTGGTCCATGCTGCTGTATAGCGGTCCGGCGTATCCTCAGCAACTGCGAAGGTGGTATTCTTCGGCAGGCCGGTGGCTGATGCAGTCTCTCCGTGCTTCAGAGAAACCTCTGCCACACCATTGATAAAGGTAAGGCCGCCATAGGTTCCGTTTACAGTATCATCACCCAGTGTAACCGTGAAGTCAAAGCTCTCATCTGCATCTGCAGGAAGCGGACTTACCACGGTTTTACCGATCACGAGACCGCCCTCTTCCTTGGTATTCGTAAACTTCGCTTCTGACTTTGTCCCGCTGATGGTTCCGGTATCACCGGTCTTTGTTGTGATAAAGCCGCCCGCTGCTTCCTCTGTCACTGTATAAGTGATCTCTGTGGGCAGATTCTGAATGGTCTTTGACTCACTGTCCTTCAGTGTAAATGTAGCAACACCATTTACAAACTCTACTCCATATAAATCACCGGCAATACCAGCTGTTCCGTTGATGGTCGTATCCGACAGTGTCACTGTAAAGGTAAATTCCTTCTGCTTATCACTTGCGTCGGAGCTGACAACTGACTTGCTTACCTCAAGTGAGCCTGTCTTGCGTGTGTTGGTAAATACTGCATTTGCTGTCTCATCGGCTGCAATGCTTCCGGTTGCTCCGTTATCTGTTGTTGTAAAGTTTGAATCTGCAGTTTCCGCTACAGTATATTCCACAGTGGAAGGAAGTCCGGCTGCAGTTTTATCCTCTCCGCCCTTCAGAGCGATGCTTGCAACACCATTTTCAAATGTCATGCCGCCATAGGTTCCGCTGATGGTAGTATCACTCAGTGTAACCGTAAAGTTGAATACCTGATCTGCATCTGCCGCCCGATCCGATACCAGAACCTTGGAAACCTTAAGACTACCTGTCTTTCTGGTATTTGTGAACGCCGCAGTCTTGCCTGCATCCGAATCATCAATGGTTCCTGTATCACCTGTCTTCTGGGTGTCAAAGGCAGTATCCGCAGTCTCAATTACTGCATAGCCGATTCCTGTCGGAAGGCCCGTTGCCACTGCGGTTTCTCCACCCTTCAGGGTAACGGTTGCAACGCCGTCTGTGAAGGCCATATCCCCATAGGTTCCGGTGATCGTATTGTCACCCAGAGTAACTGTAAAGCTGAATTCCTTTGAGGCATCTGCTGCCAGATCGGAAACCAGGGCCTTGGATACGGTAAGCTTTCCGGTCTTACGGGTATTGGTAAACTCTGCAGATGACGCAGTG
>CADAXW010000016.1 GCA_902792005.1 uncultured Lachnospiraceae bacterium | reverse complement strand
TGACAAGAGGGACTGTCCCCGTTGTCACATTTATGGTAAAATCGAATTGTGGTGTTTTGTTGTTTGTCTATTTTTGGGGGGAAATGTATGGCAGATAAAGCTAGACCTGTGATCGAGGTGAAGGACCTCAGGATCACGTTTAAAATGCCCACCGGGGATGTGCATGCACTCCGTGGGGTGAACTATCAGCTCCTGGAAAATGAGGTGCTGGCGCTGGTGGGTGAGTCCGGCTGCGGAAAGAGTATCAGCGTTAAGGCCATTATGGGGATTCTGGCGGATAATGCTGTGATCGAGTCGGGGGAGATCCTGTTTCATGATGATGAGGAGACCGTGGATCTTCTCAAGGTGAAGCCTGCCCGGCGGCAGAAGACCATCAACGGTTCCAAGATCGCCATGGTATTTCAGGATCCCATGACGTCGCTCAATCCGACGATGACCATCGGATCCCAGATGATCATGGCTATCCGGAGCCATAAAAATGTAGCAAAAAAGGAAGCCTATGCGGAGGGCGTGCAGCTGCTTCGCGAGGTAGGTATCACGGATCCGGAGCGGACCATGGGGCAGTATCCCCATCAGCTGTCCGGCGGTATGCGGCAGAGAGTAGTGATCGCCATCGCCCTGTCCGGAAATCCGAAGGTACTGATCTGTGATGAGCCCACCACGGCGCTGGATGTGACCATTCAGGACCGTATTCTTGAGCTGATCCAGAGTATTCAGAGGGCCAGAGGCCTGTCCGTTATTTTCATTACCCATAATCTGGGTGTCGTTGCAAAGATCGCCGATTACGTAGGGGTTATGTATGCCGGCAAGATCATCGAGTACGGCACCATCTTCGATATTTTCTATGATCCCCGCCATCCCTATACCTGGGGCCTTTTATCTGCGGTTCCCGAGGTTTCAGATGAAAAGGGAGAACTCTATTCCATCCCGGGAACTCCGCCGAATCTTGCGCTGGAGATCGTGGGAGACGCATTTGCGCCCAGAAATCCTTACGCCCTGGCAGTGGATTTCAAGGCAGAACCCCCGTTATTCAAATTATCCGGTACCCATTATGCAGCCACCTGGCTGGCGGACCCGAGAGCACCGAAGGTAGAGATGCCGGAGGAGCTGGCAGGCCGGATCGAACGAATGAAGAAGGAGGGCAGGGACTATGTCAAAGAGTAAGAAGGAACTGCTTTCCGTAGATGATCTCTGCATGTATTTCGACAGTGCGGGAAAGCGGATCAAGGCGTCGGAGCATATCACATTTACCATCAATGAGGGTGAAACCTTCGGTCTGGTGGGAGAATCCGGAAGTGGAAAATCAACTATTGGAAAATGTATCATCGGCCTGAACAAGGCTACCAGCGGCAGTATAAAGTTCCGCGGCACCGAGCTCACGGGAATCCGGAGCCGGAAGGAATATAACGAGAAAATGAAGGAGATCCAGATGATCTTCCAGGATCCCATGTCCTCCCTGAACCCGAGGAAGCAGATCGGTCAGATCCTCCGGGAGGCTCTGGTGATCCAGAAGATCGGGAAGAACGAAGAGGAGCGGAATCAGCTGGTGAAGGATGCCCTGGATCGTGTGGGGATCCCCGTGGAATACAGTAATCGTTATCCCTCCAGCTTCTCCGGAGGCCAGCGGCAGAGGATCGGGATCGCCCGGGCACTGGTGGGAAATCCAAGTCTCATCATCGCAGATGAGTGCATCGCCGCGCTGGACGCCTCCGTGCAGGCGCAGGTGGTAAATATGCTGGGACGGATCAAGGAGGAGGTGGGAACCTCATTCCTGTTTATTTCCCATGACCTTTCCATGGTGCGCTTCCTGTCCGACCGGATCGGTGTTCTGCATCTGGGCTATCTTCTGGAGGTGGGAGAGTCGGAGGAGATATTTGAGTATCCCATCCATCCCTACACCAGGGGGCTTCTTTCCGCCATCCCGCGGATGAATCCCATCATCCAGGCGGAGAAGGGAAAGGTCTACGACTATGCGAACTCGGGTATCGATTATGCCCAGGGAACCCTTCATGACGTGACGAAAACCCACAGTGTCCTCTGCACGGACAGCGAATTTGAGGACTGGACCCAGGAGGTCATGTCCAAGAAGGAGGTGCAGGCATGAGGAGAAGAACAGAGAAAAGAACAGAGAAAAGAATAGAGAAAAGAATAGAGAAAAGAATAGAGAAAACAGGAAAGGGCAGGAAGCTTCTTTGCGTGGTCCTCAGTCTCCTGTTCCTTCTGACCGCTCTCAGCGGCTGCGGAAAGGACGGATCGGAACGATCGGATCTGAACTATCATCTGGCAGCTTCCCCGGTAACCGTGGACCCGCAGCTTGTAACGGACACGAATGCCGGAAATGTAGTGAGCTTCTTTGTGAGCACCCTGTACAAGTACGATAAGGACCGTAAGCTGGTTCCCGGCTGTGCCGAGAGCTATGAGGTATCCGAGGATAAGCTCACCGTCACATTTCATCTGAAAAAGAATCTGAAATGGAGCGACGGAAGTGCGCTCACTGCAGAGGATTTTGTTTATGCCTTCCGGAGACTTGCAGATCCGGATACGAAAAGCGGATCCGTTTATCTGATCACGGACTGCTGTATGGTCAATAATGCGGACAAGGTATCGGAAGGAACCCTTCCGCCCAGTGAACTCGGGGTGTCGGCACCGGATCATGATACATTTGTGATCGAGCTTCAAAAACCGTGTCCCTTCATAACCGCATTGGTAGCGTCCCCCACCCTGGGCCCCTGCAGCCAGTCGTTTGTCCAGTCCTGCGGCGACGATTACTGCACAAGTGCGGATACCATTCTTTCCAGCGGCGCCTTTAAGGTGGACCGGTATGAGCCCCTTGCGACGCAGATCCACATGTCAAAGAATGAAAATTATTATGATGCAGATCAGGTTACCCTGGAGGGGATCAATATCCAGATCATCACGGATGCGCAGCAGGCAATGATGTGCTACGAAGCCGGGGAAATGGATGTGATCCGTGTGACCGGTGCCACTGTTGAACTGGCAGAGGGTGACCCGGAGCTTACGGTATTCTCCCAGGCAAGCGTAGCATTTCTGGATATGAATTTTGGGTCGGATTCTCCGCTGCAGAATCGGAACCTGAGGCTCGCTCTCGCAAAGAGCATTGACAGGGACAGTATCGTGAAAAATGTGGTCCGAGCCGGAGCCCAAAGTCTCACCCGGATCAATCCGCCGGGGTATTATTATGAAGCCTCCGGAAAGGATATCGCGGAGGATCCTGACAAGTATAAGGACCTGACCTCTTATGATCCTGCAAAGGCAAAGGAATACTGGGAGCAGGGCTTAAAGGAGATCGGAAAAAGCTCAGTGGAACTTAGCCTTTGCTGCTATAGCAATGCGCAGTCCATATGTGAGGCTCTGAAGCAGGAGATGGAGAAGGCACTTCCGGGGCTTACCATCAATATCGTGGTCTGGAGCACAAAGGACTGGCTGCAGCACGGTACGGAGGGAGAAGGCTATGATCTGATCTACGGAGGCTGGGCTGTGGATTATACGGATCCCACCTCGTTTTACGGACGGTATTCCGCAGAGCAGGCAGAGGGAAACAAGTATATGAATCCGGATTTCGAAAAGGTATATCAGGGGCTGGTACTGGCGGAAGGGCAGGAACGGGATGAACTTCTGGAAAAGGCCGAGGACATCCTGATGAACGATATGGCTCAGATCCCGATCTACACCAACGGACTGGATGTCCTGATCAAACCAAATGTGAAAAATCTGATGTTTGCACCTACCGGTGTCCAGGTTGTCTGTGAAGGACTGGAAAAGGAGGTGAAGTGATGGCCAGATATCTGATCAAACGAATCATCATATCCATAGTAACATTGCTGGTGATCCTGCTGATCCTCTTCCTTTTGCTTCAGTTTATGCCGGGATCTCCCTTCAATGACCAGAAGCTTTCAGCGGAACAGGTTGCAATGCTGAAGGAAAAGTACGGTCTGGATAAGCCCATCATCGTTCAGTTTTTCCAGTATGTGGGAAATATGCTGAAGGGTGATCTGGGTGTCAGCTATTCCATTTCCGTGAACACACCCATCACGGAGCTGCTGGTGAGCCGGTTCCCGGTGACACTGAAGATCGGCTTCCTCAGTCTGATCTTCGGAACACTGGCGGGACTTACCCTGGGACTTCTGGCAGCCTTCTTTAAGAACAAGCTGCTCAGGGCTCTGTACAGCATCCTTTCCCTTCTGGGAGTTGCAGTACCGTCCTACCTGTTTGCCATGTTCTTCTCCTATGTGCTGGGTTACAAGTGGGAGCTCTTCCCCATGCTTTACGATTACCGGTCGCCGGGGGTTACCACGGTGATGCCCATCATGGCCCTGAGTCTCATGGTCATGGCGGTGATCGCAAGATTTACCAGGGCAGAGGCACAGGATGTCATGAAGTCGGATTACGTCATGCTTGCCCGGTGTCAGGGACTGAAGAACAGCACCATTATCATAAGATATATCCTGCGGAATTCCCTGATCCCCGTGATCACGGTCATGGCGGGACTTCTGGTGGGACTGCTGACCGGCTCTCTTGTGATCGAGCAGATGTTCTCGATCCCCGGTGTTGGCGCTCTGCTGACCAATGCCATCAGCAGCAATGACTACAGTGTTGTTATCGCACTCAGCTTCGTCTATTCGGCGCTGTACATCGTAGTCATGCTGATCCTGGATATTCTGTACTGTATTGTTGATCCCAGAGTTCGTCTGGGTGGAAAAGCCGAGTAGAAAGGAGGAGACGCTGTGAAAGATCATACAAAGAAGGCACGTGCGGCTACCGCTGTGGCAGCGGCTGATGGTGCAGATGTTATAGAAGCGTATGTTCCCGTAGATGAAGACTTCGTCCTTGCTCCTCCCGAGATGAAGGAGGATACATCGGCGGAGGCAGTCACGGGCGTGAAGCATGAAACTCTGAAACGGTTCTTCGCTCAGAAGTCTGCAGTGGTGGGACTGGTTCTGCTGGCGATCCTGGTGCTTCTCAGCATCATCGGCCCCTATCTCTCAGGCCATTCCTATGATGAGCAAATGTTGGAGCGCGCAAATATGGCGCCCCGAGTTCCGCTTTTTTCCTCCATGGGATTCCTGGACGGGTCCGAAATGATGCGGAAGAGCAGCGGGGCCGTAAAGGTGAACCGGTATGAGGAGCTGGGCGTAGAGGAAAACTATCTCTTCGGAACGGATAATCTGGGACGTGATATGTTCTCCCGCTGTTTCATGGGACTCCGGATATCCCTCATCATTGCCCTGGTGGCAACGGTGATCAACCTGCTCATCGGTATGAATTACGGAGTGATCTCCGGATACTTCGGGGGGATGACGGATATCATCATGCAGCGGATCATCGATGTCATAGGAAGTATCCCCACCCTGGTGGTGGTGACATTGCTGATGCTTGTGCTGCAGCCGGGTATGGGCTCCATCATTTTCGCCCTGATGCTTTCCGGATGGATCGATATGAGCCGGATCGCCAGAGCCGAGGTTATGAAGGTGAAGGAGCTGGAGTTTATCCAGGCGGCAAGGACCATGGGAGCCGGCCACCGGCATATCATCTTCCGTGAGATCGTGCCGAACATCACAGGAAAGCTGGTAACACAGATCATGCTGAGCATTCCGGCAGCGGTATTCCTGGAAGCCTTCCTCAGCTTCGTGGGTCTGGGTATGCCCCCGGGAACCTGTTCCCTGGGAACCATGCTTACCGACGGCTTCCAGAATGTACTTCTGCATCCCTATAAGCTGCTTCCTTCCGCAGCGATCATGATCATGCTGATGGTTGCAAGCCATCTGGTAGCAGAGGGTATGAAGAAAGCAACGGAATAACAGGGATAATGCTTAATAAATTAAATAAATTTCCTGTTGACTTTTAAAAATAAAGTGATATACTTTCTACAAATGGATATATATCAGAGCGAAGCAAGGGCGTTTCGGGTTTTTACCTGAGACGCCCTTGCTTATTTGCTTATAAAGCGGAGGAAAATGTTATGCTGGAAACGAGAAATGAAGAACTTCGAAGAAATGAAGAGCTTCGGAAAAATGGTCTTTATGATGCGGCCTTTGAGCATGATAACTGCGGTATCGGAGCCATCATTCATGTAAAGGGAGAAAAGAGCCATGGACTGGTGGATGACGCCCTGAAGATCGTAGAGCGTCTGGAGCACCGGGCAGGAAAGGATGCAGAAGGAAAGACCGGTGACGGTGTGGGCATCCTGACCCAGATCCCTCATAAGTTTTTCGTAAAGAAGCTGGCAGAGCAGGGCGTGACCCTGCCGGGAGAACGGCAGTACGGCGTAGGTATGTTCTTCTTTCCCCAGAGTGATCTGAAGATCCGCCAGGCAAGGAAAATGTTCGAGACCATCGCGGCAAAGGAAGGTGCGCCGGTACTGGCATGGCGTAAGGTTCCCATCGCCCCGGAGGTTCTGGGAAGCAAGGCCCGTGACTGCATGCCCGTGATCCTGCAGGCCTTCCTGGGAAGAAGAGAGGATCTTGCAACAGATCTGGATTATGACCGGAGACTCTATGTGATCCGCCGTGAGTTCGAGCAGAGTAATGTGGAGACCTATGTGCCCTCCATGTCCTGCAGGACCATCGTATATAAGGGTATGTTCCTGGTAGGACAGCTGCGTACATTTTTCACGGACCTGATGGATCCGGATTATACATCTGCCATCGCCATGGTTCACTCCCGTTTTTCCACGAATACCAATCCCAGCTGGAACCGGGCTCACCCGAACCGCCTCATGGTTCATAACGGAGAGATCAATACCATCAAGGGAAATGCGGACAAAATGCTGGCCCGTGAGGAGACCATGGCAACAAACATTCTGTCCTCCGAGGATATGACCAAGGTCCTGCCTGTCATTTCCTCCAGCGGATCCGATTCCGCCATGCTGGATAACACACTGGAATTCCTGATGATGAGCGGTATGCCGCTTCCTCTTGCAGCCATGATCGCCATCCCGGAGCCCTGGGCTCATAACGATACACTGACTCAGGAGGAGAGGGATTTCTATCAGTACTATGCAACCATGATGGAGCCCTGGGACGGACCTGCATCCATCCTGTTCTCCGACGGAGATCAGATGGGAGCGATCCTGGACAGGAACGGTCTTCGTCCTTCCCGCTATGTGGTCATGGATGACGGCCGGCTGATCCTTTCCTCTGAAGTAGGAGTTCTGCCTCTGGATGAGCGTCATATCCTGCGGAAGGAACGTCTGCATCCCGGAAAGATGCTTCTGGTTGACACCAAGGAAGGACGGATCTATTCCGATGAAGAATTAAAGGAGAAGTATGCAGGCAAGGAGCCCTACGGTGAGTGGCTGGATGCCAACCTGCTGGAGCTGCATGATCTGAAGGTCCCGAACAAGAAGGTCATGTCCTATACAAGAGAGGAGCGCACACGTCTGCAGAAGGCCTTCGGTTATACCTATGAGAATTACCATGAGGGCATCCGCAGCATGGCGGAGCGTGGTATCGAGCAGATCGGAGCCATGGGTGTGGATACGCCCATCGCTGCCCTTTCCAAGGAGTACCAGCCCCTGTTCTACTATTTCAAGCAGCTGTTCGCGCAGGTAACAAACCCGCCCATCGATGCAGAACGTGAGAAGATCGTAACCACCAGCAGCGTATACCTGGGGAAGAACGGAAATCTTCTGGCAGAGCGTCCGGAGAACTGTCATGTGCTGAAGATCCACAATCCCATCCTGACGGATCTGGATATTCTGAAGATCGAGCATATGCAGAAGGAAGGTTTCTCTGTGGCAAAGGTTTCCATCCTTTACTACAAGAGCACTCCCATCGAGCGGGTCATCGATCACCTCTTTGTTGAGGTGGACAAGGCTTACCGCGAAGGCGCGAATATCCTGATCCTTTCGGACCGCGGCGTGGACGAAAACCACGTAGCCCTTCCGTCCCTGCTGGCAGTTGCCGCAGTGCATCAGCATCTGGTTACCACACGGAAATGTACCGCCATGTCTCTGATCCTGGAGTCCGGCGAGCCCCGCGAGGTGCATCATTTCGCAGCACTTCTGGGCTATGGTGCTTCCGCAGTGAACCCGTATCTGGCCCATGAGACCATTCGCGAGCTGACAGAGGACGGACTGCTGGAGAAGGATTATTACGCAGCAGTGGATGATTACGACCGGGCCGTGCTTTTCGGCATCCGGAAGATCGCTTCCAAGATGGGTATCTCCACGATCCAGTCCTACCAGGGCAGCAAGATCTTTGAAGCCATCGGTATCTCCAAGGATGTGATCGACAAATACTTCACCGGTACGGTGAGCCGGGTGGGCGGAATCACCCTTTCCGATATCGCAGCATCGGCAGATGCACAGCACAGCCGTGCCTTTGATCCTCTGGGACTTCCCACGGATCTTTCCCTTACGGCAGTGGGACGGCATAAGGCAAGAGCCCAGGGTGAAAATCACAGATATGATCCCAGGACCATCCATATGCTTCAGCTTTCCACCCGTACCGGAGACTATGATAAGTTTAAGGAATTCACTGCCATGGTGGATGCAGAGGAGACAGGTTATCTCCGAAGCCTTCTGGACTTCAACTATCCTGCAGAGGGCATCCCTCTCGAAGAGGTAGAGAGCGAGGAGGAGATCGTAAAGCGCTTCAAGACAGGTGCCATGTCCTACGGCTCCATTTCCGAGGAGGCACATACCTGCCTTGCCATCGCCATGAACCGGCTGCATGGAAAGTCCAACTCCGGTGAGGGCGGTGAGAGTGATGAAAGAATTGCTTCCGCAGGAACCGCAGAGGACAGAAGCTCAGCCATCAAGCAGGTGGCCAGCGGACGGTTTGGCGTAACAAGCAGGTATCTGGTCAGCGCAAAGGAGATCCAGATCAAGATGGCACAGGGCGCAAAGCCCGGCGAGGGAGGACATTTGCCCGGAAAGAAGGTATATCCCTGGATCGCAAAGACCAGACATTCCACCCCCGGTGTTTCTCTGATCTCGCCTCCGCCGCACCATGATATCTACTCCATCGAGGATCTGGCGGAGCTGATCTACGACTTAAAGAATGCAAATAAGAATGCCCGGATCTCAGTAAAGCTGGTATCCGAGGCGGGAGTCGGAACCGTTGCTGCCGGCGTTGCCAAGGCCGGTGCACAGGTTGTTCTGATCTCAGGCTATGACGGAGGAACCGGTGCCGCACCGCTTTCATCCATCCATAATGCAGGACTTCCCTGGGAGCTGGGACTTGCAGAGACACACCAGACCCTGCTTCTGAACGGACTTCGGAATCAGGTGGTGATCGAGACCGACGGTAAGCTGATGAGCGGACGTGACGTGGCCATCGCAGCCCTTCTGGGCGCTGAGGAGTTCGGCTTTGCCACAGCACCGCTGGTAACCCTGGGCTGTGTTATGATGCGTGTCTGCCATCAGGATACCTGCCCCATGGGCGTGGCAACCCAGAACCCGGAGCTTCGTGCACGGTTTACGGGTAAGCCGGAATATGTAGAGAACTTTATGGTATTCATCGCAAGAGAGCTTCGGGAATACATGGCAAAGCTGGGTGTCCGCAGCATCGACGAGATGGTGGGACGTACGGATCTTCTGAAGCGGAAGGGCCTTTCGGAAAACGGCAGAGCAGAGGAGCTGCTTCTGGACCGGATCCTTGCAGATCTTTCCGAGTTCGACCGTGAGGAGCAGACCTTCCATGCTGAGAAGGCATACGATTTCCATCTGGAGGATACCAAGGACGAGAAGGTCCTGCTTGCCAGCAAGGCAGTACAGATGTCCATCCGGAAGGGAAAGGAGAGCCGGATCTCTCTGGAGGTCAGCAACATCGACCGCTCCTTCGGAACCCTGCTGGGTGCGGAGATCACAAGACAGAATCCGGAGGGACTTCCGGAGGATACGGTTCAGGTAGAGTGCACCGGCGCAGGCGGACAGAGCTTCGGCGCATTTATCCCGAAGGGACTGACCCTTCGCCTGACCGGCGACAGCAACGACTACTTCGGCAAGGGACTTTCCGGCGGTAAGCTGATCGTTCGGGCACCGAAGGAAGCTGCCTATGATGCGGAGGAAAACATCATCATCGGAAATGTGGCGCTGTACGGTGCCACCAGTGGTGAGGCCTACATCGCAGGTATGGCAGGCGAGCGCTTCTGCATCCGAAACTCCGGCGTGACAGCTGTAGTTGAGGGCGTGGGCGAGCATGGCTGTGAGTATATGACCGGTGGACGTGCCGTGATCCTGGGCCCCACGGGCAAGAACTTCGCAGCCGGCATGAGCGGCGGTATCGCATATGTCCTGGATGAGAAGAATACCTTATATAAGAACCTGAACAAGGAACTGGTCCTGATGGAGCATGTGGAGCAGCGGAATGAGAAGGAGGAGCTGAAGCGGATCATCGAGCGCCATGTGGAGAGCACGGGTTCCAAGAAGGGTCAGCGGATCCTGGAGGACTTTGATCATTACATCGGAAGCTTCAAGAAGATCATTCCGGCAGACTATAAGAAGCTGCTGCACCTGATCGCTCAGGGAGAGGAGCAGGGTATGAGCCGCGAGCAGGCAGAAACCTTCGCCTTCCATGCAAGTCAGGGCACACTGCAACCTCAGAAAAAACAAGAATAACTACATTTCTCTTTTGAAAATTAACAAATCTTACTGTTGACTTTCAAAAAGAAAGTGGTATACTACTAACATAAAGATGCAGGCGGGTAGTCTGCGCATAGGATTATGATACGAAGCAAAGGCGTTTCGAGTTCCGTACTCGAAATGCCTTTTTTTATACTCAGGAGGAATAAAACATGGGAAAGCCAACTGGATTTTTAGAGTATGAACGTAAGAACGGACCGGTGGTGCAGGAGAAGGAACGGGTTCAGAATTTCTATGAGTTTCACGGACAGCTTCCGGCAGCGGAGCAGAGCGTTCAGGCTGCTCGCTGTATGGACTGCGGCGTGCCCTTCTGCCAGGCGGGAACCATGATCGCAGGCATGGCCTCCGGCTGTCCGCTCCATAATCTGGTACCGGAGGTGAACGATCTCGTGTACCGCGGAAATATGGAGCAGGCCTATGTGCGTCTGTCCCAGACCCACAGCTTCCCGGAGTTTACCTCCCGGGTCTGCCCCGCACTCTGTGAGGCGGCATGTACCTGCGGACTTCATGCGGAGCCTGTGGCAACCAAGGAAAATGAGAGAGCGGTCATCGAGTATGCCTTCGCAAATGATCTGGTTAAGGAGATCACACCGGAGATCCGTACCGGAAAGAAGGTTGCAGTGGTGGGCAGCGGCCCATCCGGACTTGCGGCAGCTCAGCTGCTGAACCGCCGGGGACATACGGTTACCGTATATGAGAGAAACGACCGGATCGGAGGGCTGCTCCGTTACGGCATCCCGAATATGAAGCTGGATAAGAGTGTCATCGATCGGAGAGTCCGTCTGATGGAAGAGGCCGGAGTCCGCTTTGTAACCAATGCAAATGTGGGAAGCACCGTTTCCGCTGAGAAGCTGGCGGAGGAGTATGACAGTGTGGTTCTTGCCTGCGGAGCATCCCATCCCAGAGATATCAATGCGCCCGGACGGGAGGCAGAGGGTATCTATTTTGCAGTGGATTTCCTGTCCCGGGTGACAAAGGCCCTGCTGGACAGCAATATGGAAAACCCTCCGAAGGAACTTGCTGAGGGAAAGGATGTGATCGTCATCGGCGGTGGAGATACCGGGAATGACTGTGTGGGAACCTCCATCCGTCTTGGTGCTGCCAGCGTAACACAGCTGGAGATGATGCCGGAACCGCCGGCCTGCAGACTGGAGTCCAACCCCTGGCCGGAGTGGCCCAGAGTTGGGAAAACGGATTACGGTCAGGAGGAAGCCATCTGGAAGTTCGGTCATGATCCGAGACGGTATCAGACCACGGTGAAGAGCTTCAATAAGGATGAAGACGGGAAACTGAAGAGTGTTACCGTGATCTCCCTTTCCCCGGAGCGGGACGAGGCCACGGGACGGATGCGGATGGTTCCTGTGGAGGGAACCGAGGAGGAGCTTCCCGCACAGCTGGTACTCATCGCAGCAGGCTTCCTGGGAAGCGAGAGCTATGTAACCGAAGCCTTTGATGTAGAGGTGGACGGAAGAACAAATGTAAAGACCGCCCGGGGTTCCTATGCAACAAGCAGACCCGGAATCTATGCGGTGGGAGATATGCACCGCGGTCAGTCTCTGGTGGTATGGGCCATCGCAGAAGGCAGGGCGGCTGCTATAGAGATCGATCGGGATCTGATGGGTTATACGAATCTGTAGATTAAACGGTACGTTTCTGGATGAAAGAGAGGCAGGTATGAAGAAGTACATTTTCGTAACAGGCGGAGTTGTTTCCGGACTTGGTAAGGGGATCACCGCAGCGTCCCTGGGACGTCTTTTAAAGGCCAGGGGACTCCGGGTGGCGGCGCAGAAGCTGGATCCCTATATCAATGTGGATCCCGGGACCATGAGCCCCTATCAGCACGGGGAGGTTTTCGTGACGGAGGACGGTGCGGAGACGGACCTGGATCTGGGCCATTACGAACGGTTCATCGATGAGAACCTGAACCGGTACTCCAACCTGACCTCAGGAAAGGTGTACTGGAATGTGCTGAACAAGGAGCGCCGGGGAGAGTACCTGGGCTCCACGGTGCAGGTCATCCCGCACATCACCAATGAAATAAAGGAATTTGTGTACCGCGTGGGCCATGAGTCTGACGCGGATGTTGTCATTACGGAGATCGGTGGAACCATCGGTGATATCGAGTCCCAGCCCTTCCTGGAGGCAGTGCGCCAGATCTCCCTGGAGGTGGGAAGACAGAACAGTCTCTTTATCCATGTGACGCTGGTTCCCTATCTGCACGGCTCGGATGAGCATAAGTCAAAGCCCACCCAGCATTCCGTGAAGGAGCTGCAGGGAATGGGTATCAATCCGAATATCATCGTGCTTCGGGCGGACGAGCCTCTGGAGCCGGAGATCTTCCGGAAGATATCCATGTTCTGCAATGTAAAGGAGGACTGCGTCATCGAGAACATCACCCTGCCAAATCTGTATGAGGCACCGCTCATGCTGGAGCGTTCCGGCTTTTCCGAGGTGGTCTGCAGAGAGCTGGATATCACGGCACCCCGCCCGGATCTGACGGAGTGGGAGAAGCTGGTCTGCAGCATCGAGAGCCGGGATCGGGAGGTGCGTATCGCCCTGGTTGGAAAGTATGTGCAGCTGCATGACGCCTATCTCTCCATTGTGGAAGCGCTGAATCACTCCGGTTTTGCGCTGAATGCCCATGTGGCCATTGACTGGATCGACTCCGAGGATCTGAACCCGGAGAATTATGAGGAGCGACTCTCGAACATTTCCGGCATCATTGTTCCCGGCGGCTTCGGCGTTCGGGGCATCGAGGGAATGATCCTGGCGGCCCGGTATGCAAGAGAGAATCAGATCCCCTACTTCGGTATCTGCCTCGGCATGCAGATCGCCGTCATCGAGTATGCCAGAAATGTGGCGATGATCAAGGATGCAAATTCCGGTGAGTTTGATGAGCTCTGCAAAAACAAGGTCATCGACTTTATGCCGGGTCAGTCCAAGACCATTGACAAGGGCGGGACCCTTCGTCTCGGAAAGTACCCCTGTGTTGTTCAGCCGGATACTTTGATGGAGGAGTGTTATCAGCCGGGACCGGATATGACCATATCCGAGCGGCATCGCCACAGATACGAGTTCAACAATGATTACCGTGAGGTCCTGACCGAGGCAGGTCTTGTGATCTCAGGTCTTTCCCCGGACGGAGATCTGGTGGAAACAGTGGAGATCAAGGATCACCCCTTCTATCTCGGCGTACAGTTCCACCCGGAGTTCAAGTCCAGACCGAACCGCCCGCACCCCATTTTCCGCCGGTTTGTGGAGTCGGCGCTGAAGCAGGGTGAGTAGTGGAACGTTTCTGTTGCGGCAGAGAATCATGAATCGTATAATGATTGAGGAAATCCAAACAGATGAAGGAGGGACGTATGCGATATACACCCGATGAAGTAATGCAGTTTATTGAGGAAGAGGATGCGAAGTTTATCCGTCTTGCCTTTCGTGATGCCTACGGCGTTCAGAAGAATATATCCATTATGCCGGGAGAGCTGAAGAAGGCCTTTGATGAAGGCATCAGCATCGGCGCCGGAGAGATCGCCGGCTTTACCAATGCGGAAAGCGGAAGGCTGTATCTGATCCCGGATCCGTCCACTCTGGCGATCCTGCCCTGGCGTCCGGATTCCGGACGTGTTGTCCGCATGTTCTGCGATGTATATACACCGGACGGAAAGCCCTTTGAGGCAGACACCCGCCGGATCCTGCAGGAGGCTGTTACGAAGGCGGATGAGGCAGGAGTAGACTTCCGTTTCGGTTCCGCTTCGGAGTTCTACCTCTTCAAGAAGGATGAGGAAGGGAATCCGACGAAGATCCCCTACGACCAGGCAGGCTATATGGATATCGCACCTCTGGATCGGGGCGAAAATATCCGCCGTGAGATCTGCCTTACCATTGAGCAGATGGGTCTTACACCGGAGCGCTCCCACCATGAGCGCGGTCCCGGACAGAACGAGATCGATTTCCATTTCGGAAGACCGCTTAAGGCTGCGGATCAGATGACTACATATAAGATGGTAGTTCAGACCGTGGCAGACAGAAACGGTCTCATTGCTGATTTTTCACCGGTACCGCTTCCGGATGCACCGGGAAACGGCTATCACATCAACATTTATGCTGTGGATCATGACGGAAATGATCTTTGCCGTTATGCTGCAGCCGGTATTATCGATAAGATCCGTGAGATGACTCTGTTCCTCAATCCGGCGGATGGCTCCTATGCCCGCTTTGGAACGGGAACTGCACCGGACCGTGTAAACTGGTCCAGCGTGGACGGTTCGGAAATGGTGCACATTTCCACCCATCATGAGCATACCCGGGTGGAGCTCAGATCTCCGGATGCCCTGAGCAATCCGTACCTGGTGTACGCACTGCTGATCCATGCCGGACTGTACGGCATTGAGAACAAGCTGGAGCTTCCGCAGGAGATGGATGCAGAGAGCATCCTGCTTCCCCAGTCCAGAAGAGAGGCCATTCAGGCAGCATCGGACAGCAGCTTTATCAAGGAGCTGATCCCGGAGGGTCTGCTGAAGTGCTATATCGTTTAGACAGAGATTCATAACCGGTTTGGCAGGTGACATATGGGAAAGATCACAGATCGGCAGTATTCGATCCTCATCGTGTCTGCAGTGGAACAACTGAATACATTTGTGAAGAAGAATATCTCCGACAGACATTTCACGACCATCGAAGTGCGGAAGAGTGCGGCCCTGGCAGCCCAGGAGCTGCTGAACCGGCACTATGATGTGATCATCGTAAATGCGCCGCTGCCGGATAATTTTGGCGTGGATTTTGTTCTGGATATCTGCGGACGATATACCTCAGGCATCATTATCCTCAGTCCCGGTGAGGTTGCGGATGATGTGACGGAGCGTGTCATCGACCACGGAGTTGTGGTGCTTGCCAAGCCCATGACTGCCCGGGGTCTGGTCAGAAATATCCGGCATCTCATTGCCATACAGAATAAGTTCCACGATACGGAGAAGAAGCTTCTTTCCATGGAGGACAAGATGAAGGAGATCCGCATCGTAAGTCAGGCCAAGTGTCTCCTGGTGGAAAAGGAGCATCTGACCGAAGCGGAGGCCCACAGCCGGATCGGAAAGCTGGCCATGGACCGCTGCATCTCCAGACGCGCCGTTGCGGAGGAGATCATCGACCGGTGGGAGTGACCGGAAGCAGAGAAAAGAGTTATATTATCAGTTTTATGAGATACGGAGGAGCAGGCCATGGAAGGCAAGCTGCATGAAGAGTGTGGAATCATAGGTATTTATGCCGAGGAGGCATATCCCATTGCAAAGGATGTATATTACGGACTGTACGCCCTCCAGCACAGAGGACAGGAGAGCTGCGGGATCGTTGTGAACGAGGACGGGATCTTCCATTCTCATAAGGATCTGGGACAGGTCAGCAGCGTTTTTACTTCGGAGGAGCTGGAAGTATTTCCCAAGGGACAGATGGCCGTGGGACATGTCCGTTACGGTACCACCGGCGGAAATAACCGCAGCAACTGCCAGCCCATGGAGGTAAATCATCAGAAGGGAAAAATGGCCCTTGCCCACAACGGTAATATCAGCAATGCCTTCGCACTGAGAAACGAGCTGGAGCTTTCGGGAGCCATCTTCCACTCCACCTCGGATACAGAGATCATCGCATATATCGTAACGCGGGAGCGACTGAAGAGTCCGTCCATCGAGGAAGCAGTGCTTTCCACCATGGATCATCTGGAGGGAGCTTACTCCATCGTACTCATGTCCGCCGCGAAAATGATCGTGGCCCGGGATCCGCATGGTTTCCGGCCTCTTTGTTATGGGCTCCGGGAGGACGGTACCTACGTGGCGGCTTCGGAAACCTGCGCCCTGGAGGCAGTAGGTGCAAAATTCGTCCGTGACGTGGAGCCGGGTGAGCTGATCGTCTTCTCCGATGAGGGTGTGCAGACCTTTAAACGACACTGCAATACGAAGCGACGCAGCACCTGTATCTTCGAGTATATCTACTTTGCAAGACCGGACTCCGTGATCGACGGTGTTTCGGTGCACGGTGCGCGTCTGAAGGCAGGAGAGATCCTGGCCCGGACCTATCCGGTGATCGCGGATGTGGTGGTTGGCGTGCCGGACTCCGGACTGGATGCGGCCCTGGGTTATTCCAGATATTCCGGTATCCCCTATGGCATCGGACTGATCAAGAATAAATATATCGGCAGAACATTTATCTCCCCCACACAGGAAGAGCGGACCAGCGGCGTTCGGATCAAGCTGAACCCGGTTCGGTCCACGGTGGAAGGGAAGAGAGTGATCCTGGTGGACGACTCCATCGTCCGGGGAACCACCAGCGGACGTATCGTAAAGCTGCTGCGGGAAGCGGGAGCAAAGGAGATCCATATGCGTATCTCCTCGCCGCCATTTATCAGTCCCTGCTACTATGGTACGGACATCGATTCCAAGGAGAATCTGGTGGCATGTCATCACAGCCTTTCGGAGATCGCGGAAATGATCGGCGCGGACTCTCTTGGGTATCTGCCACTGAACACCCTTACAGAGCTGGTGGGACACAAGGGCTACTGCCACGCATGCTTCAGCGGACAGTATGAGACGGAGATCCCGGAGGTCACCAGCAAGGAGCGTTTTGAAAAACGTCTGTCGGAGCTGATGTAGGGCATAGTGCATATCTATATGGTAAATTTCTGTGGAATATCTCTACGAAAAAACAGTGGTAGTTCGGGGAAAATAGTAGTAGAATACAATCGGTATTCGAATAACAGAGACTGCGTGGGCCGCGGTGTGCGGTCCAAAGGAGGCATATTCAATGAGTGAATTAAATCGGAAACTGATCCTGGAGGACGGCAGTGTATACTACGGCACCGGCTTCGGCGCGGAGCGGGATGCGGTATGCGAGATCGTCTTCAATACATCCATGGCAGGATATCAGGAGATCGTGTCCGATCCGTCCTATACGGATCAGGCCATCGTGATGTCCTACCCGCTGATCGGAAACTACGGGATCACGGATGAGGATTTTGAAAGTAAAATGTTAACGCTGGGCGGCCTGATCGTGCGGGACTATAACGATCTGCCGTCTAATTTCCGTTATACGAGGACTTTGGCCGAGCTTCTGGAGGAGAATCATGTGCCGGGCGTGACCGGCGTGGATACACGGAAGCTGGTACGCAGTATCCGGGATCTGGGAAGCCGGAGAGTGCTCATCACAAGACCGGAGGTTACTACGGAGGAGGGACTGAGAAGGATCGCTCAGACACCGGTTCCCCATGATGCAGTGGCCCGGGTCAGCAGCAAGCGCCGCTGGTATGCCCGGACAGCCAATCCCAAGTTCCGCGTGGTAGCCATTGACTGCGGCATGAAGACCAATATCGTCAGGAAGCTGAATCAGTACGGCTGCAACGTAACGGTGGTTCCCTTTGATACCACCTATGAGGAGATCAAATTCATGAACCCGGACGGAGTATTCATCTCCAACGGCCCCGGAGATCCGGAGGATGTGACCTGCGTGATCGAGACACTGAAGCAGCTTCGGGGAGAGGTTCCCATGTTCGGCATCTGCCTTGGACATCAGCTGCTGTCTCTGGCCTACGGTGCAAAGACCTACAAGCTGAAGTTCGGTCACCGAGGCGGAAACCATCCGGTCATGGATCTTGCCACCGGAAAGATCGAGATGACCAGCCAGAACCACAGCTATGCGGTGGATGAGAAATCGGTGGAGGGTACGCCCCTGAAGATATCTCATATCAACCTGCTGGATCATACCGTGGAAGGCATGGAAGTGCCTGAGGATAAGGTATTCTCCGTACAGTATCATCCGGAGAGCGCGCCGGGTCCCCAGGACAGCACGTACCTCTTTGAGCGGTTCATCAAAAACATGTCTAAGTAACGGAGGAAAGAAGAATGCCGAAGCGCAAGGATATACATAAGGTTCTGGTCATCGGTTCCGGTCCCATCGTCATCGGACAGGCTGCCGAGTTTGACTATGCAGGAACCCAGGCCTGTCTGGCCTTAAAAGAAGAAGGATATGAGGTGGTGCTGGCAAACTCGAATCCGGCGACCATCATGACAGATAATGCAGTGGCAGATAAGGTCTATATGGAGCCTCTGACACTGGAATATATGGCAAGGATCTGCCGCTACGAGCGTCCCGACGCACTGGTGCCGGGCATCGGCGGACAGACTGGTCTTAACCTGGCTATGCAGCTCTACGATAAGGGCGTTCTGGCAGAGTGCGAGATCGAACTTCTGGGAACCGATGCGGCCAGCATCCGCTGTGCCGAGGACCGGGAGCAGTTCAAGGAGCTCTGCGAGCGGATCGGTGAGCCCGTGGTACCCTCGAAGATCACCTACAGCATCGAGGAGGGTCTTCAGGCCGCAGAGGAGATCGGTTACCCCGTAATTCTCCGCCCCGCTTTTACTCTGGGCGGAACCGGTGGCGGCTTCGCCAACGATCCGGAGGAAATGAAGGACATGATGCGAAATGCGCTGGCCCTGTCTCCGGTTCATCAGGTGCTTGTAGAGAAGAGCATCAAGGGCTATAAGGAGATCGAGTACGAGGTAATGCGGGACGCAAATGATACCGCCATCGTAGTCTGCAACATGGAGAACCTGGATCCCGTGGGAATCCATACCGGTGACTCCATTGTGGTGGCTCCCAGCCAGACCCTGACCAATAAGGAATATCATATGCTGAGAGACAGTGCGCTCCGTCTGATCCGGGCGCTGGGTGTCTGCGGCGGCTGTAACGTACAGTTCGCACTGGATCCCGAGTCCTTCCAGTATTATGTGATCGAGGTAAACCCCAGAGTATCCCGTTCCTCCGCCCTGGCTTCCAAGGCCAGCGGATATCCCATCGCCCGCGTGTCTGCGAAGATCGCAGTGGGCATGAAGCTGGAGGAGATACAGCTGGCGAACACACCGGCCTGCTTTGAGCCGGCGCTGGATTACGTGGTTACAAAGATGCCGCGTTTCCCCTTTGATAAGTTTACACTGGCATCCAATAAGCTTTCCACCCAGATGAAGGCCACCGGCGAGGTCATGAGTGTGGGCCGTACGCTGGAGGAGAGTCTTCTGAAGGCCATTCGTTCCCTGGAGGATGGAAAGAACCATCTGCATCTGGCAAAGTTCGACCAGTCCAACATGTCTCAGGAGGAGCTTCTGGACTACATCAAGGAAGGAACCGATGACCGGATCTACGCCATTTCCCAGCTGATGTGGCTGGGCGTGGATCATCAGCGGATCAACGCCATTACGAAGATCGATATGTTCTTCCTGGATAAGATCAAGCGCATCGTGGACTTCGAGAAGAAGCTGGAGGCCCTGAAGGGTACCGGCGAGTCTCTTTCCAAGGAGCTGATGTATGAAGCAAAGCGGATCGGCTTCTCCGATTCCTATATCGCAGAAATGCTGGGCAAGTCCGAGGAGGAGATCTGGGAGCTGCGCCGCAGTATGAATATCTTCCCGGTCTACAAGATGATCGATACCTGTGCCAGCGAGTTTGAGAGCTATGTACCCTACTTCTATTCCACCTATGAGGAGGAAAATGAGTCCATCGTTTCCGATAAGAAGAAGGTGCTGGTGCTTGGCTCCGGTCCCATCCGTATCGGACAGGGCGTAGAGTTTGACTATTCCACGGTACATGCCGTAAAGACCATCCGGGATATGGGCTTTGAGGCCATCGTAGTTAATAACAACCCGGAGACGGTTTCCACAGATTATACGACAGCGGACAAGCTGTATTTCGAGCCCCTGACTCCTGAGGATATCATGAATATCGTGGAGCTGGAGAAGCCGGAGGGCGTCATCGCCACTCTGGGAGGACAGACAGCGGTCAACCTGGCAGAGCCCCTGACCAAACGTGGCGTGAAGATCATCGGCACAGACTGTGATGCCATCTTCAAGGCAGAGGACAGAGACGCATTTGAGGCCCTCATCGAAGAGCTGAATATCCCCCATCCCAAGGGAGAGGCGGTTACCGATATTGAAAGCGGTGTAGAGGTTGCTTCCCGCATCGGATATCCTGTTCTGGTACGTCCCAGCTTCGTTCTGGGCGGACGTGCCATGGAGATCGTGGCCAATGAAGAAATGCTCCGGCATTATCTGCAGAGCGCCGTTGAGGTTAATGAGGATCAGCCGGTCCTTGTAGATAAATATCTGGTAGGAAAAGAGGTTGAGGTGGATGCCATCTGCGACGGGAAGGAAGTATTCCTGCCGGGCATCATGGAGCTGGTAGAGCGGACCGGCGTACACTCCGGCGACAGCACCAGCGTTTACCCACCCTTCTCCATTTCCGATCAGGTGAAGGCAACCATTCTGGACTATACCACGAAGCTGGGACTTGGCATCGGCATCGTAGGTCTTTATAATATCCAGTTTATCGTGGATAAGGATGACAGCGTTTATATCATTGAGGTGAACCCCCGGGCTTCCCGTTCCGTTCCCTTCCTGTCCAAGTCCTCCGGTTATTCGCTGGTGGATATCGCAACGAAGGTCATGCTGGGACAGAGTCTGAAGGATCAGGGCATCACAGCGGGCGTTGCTCCGGAGAAGCAGTTCTGGTATGTTAAGGCACCGGCCTTCTCCTTTGAAAAGCTGCACGGCATGGACGCCTATCTGTCCCCGGAAATGAAGTCCACCGGTGAGGCCATCGGCTACGACCGTAAGCTGAAGAGAGCCTTCTATAAGGCGCTGCAGGCCTCCGGCATCAAGATGAAGGACTATGGTACCGTCATGGTTACTCTGGCAGATGAGGATAAGGAGGAAGCGCTTCCTCTGGTACGTCGGTTCTACCAGCTGGGCTTCAATATCGAGGCAACCGTGGGAACGGCGCATTTCCTTAAGGAAAACGGGATCCGCACCAGAATGCGCGGAAAGCTGTCGGATGGAAGTGATGAGGTATTAAAGTCCATCAGAGCCGGTTATGTAAGCTACATCATCAATACCAGGGCAATCCTGTCAGGCGTACATTTTAATGACGGTGTTGCCATCCGTCAGTGTGCGGTGGAGAACGGCGTGACCATGTTCACATCCCTGGATACCGTACGGATCCTGCTGGATGTTCTGGAGGATATCACTCCGGAGATCTCAGTGATCTGATAACAGTATAATGCAAAGAAAGTACCCCGAAATGCTTGGGGTACTTTCTTTTTTCACTGTTTTGGGTTAAACTGTTACAGTGAAAAAAAGGAAAATGGTATAGGAGGTTTTCAGAATGAAACGAAAGGTATGGAGAAAGGTCACTGCATGTGCCCTGACAGGAGCCATGGCTTTCAGCCTGGCAGCCTGCGGAAGCAGCAGTGAATCGGACTCGGGAGCATCCCAGGGGTCAACCTCGGCGGAAAGCTCCGAAGCAGGAACGGAGGACAGCACAGCATCCTCCGGAAAGAGCATCTCTGAGGTGTCGCCCATGAAAATGTCGGTGGACGGATCCACTGGCGAGATGACCATTGAGCGTCCGCAGCTGGCGGGAACCGCCATGGGTGCTGACGGAACATGGACGATCTTCATTCACCTCTGCGGTACGGATCTTGAGTCTGGCAATGGAGCCGCAGTGACCGATCTTGGTGAGATGGCTCAGGCAACCGAGAGCGAAAAGGTGAAGTTTGTGGTCCAGACCGGTGGAACATCCACCTGGAACTCGGAAAGCATCAGTAATGAAAAGATTCAGCGCTTCGTCGTTGAGAACGGAGACGTCACCCCGGTTTATGAGGGAGACAATGACAGCATGGGCGATCCGTCCACACTGGAGTCCTTCCTGACCTGGGGCGTGCAGACCTACCCGGCAGATAACATGGGTGTTATCCTCTGGGATCACGGAAACGGCTCCATTTACGGTGTGTGCTTTGATGAGCTGCATGAGAATGACGGCCTGACCCTCCGTGAGCTGGACAGCGCACTGCTTTCCACACAGCAGTACATGACAGAGAAGTTCGAGTTTATCGGCTTTGATGCCTGCCTGATGGGAAATGTGGAGGCAGCCAACATCCTGGCCAACTATGCAAACTATATGTACGGCTCTGAGGAGCTGGAGCCCGGCTGCGGCTGGAACTATGTGGAGATCGGAAACTATCTGGCACAGAACCCGGGAGCATCCGGTGCAGATCTCGGCCCCATCGTATGCGACTCCTTCTACAAGGGTTGCCAGGAGATCGGAGATTCCGATGTATGTACACTGGCCTGCATCGATCTTTCCAAGATGGACGACGTGGTAAAGAGCTTCAATACATTTGCAAAGGATATGTATGAAGCAGGAAACAACACGGACAACCTGTCCACCATGCTTCGTAATATCGAGGCAGGAGAGAAGTTCGGTGCGAACAACAAGAACGAGGGTTATTCCAACATGCTGGATCTTGGCGGTATCGTTAAGTCCTGCAGTGATTTCTCTCAGAATGCAGATGCAGTGCTTCAGGCCATTGACGCAGCGGTGGTTTATAAGATTGCCGGACCGAACCATCCGGATGCATGCGGACTTTCCACTTACTATCCGCTGGCAATTCAGGGCTCCGAGGAGCTGAAGACCTTTAGCGATATCACCGTCAGCCCGAATTACATGTCCTTCATCGACCGTCAGGGCTACAATGCTTCCTACTACAGCAATGAGCAGAACAACGAAAAGGCTGAGGAGCAGTCAAACTTCTATCATGATGAGGAGAACGGCATCTACTACTTCCAGAAGGATGATCAGCAGTACTGCTACGAAGAGTCTTCTCAGAAGTACTACATTTACAATGAGGAAACGGAAGAGTTTGAGGAAACGGACGGAAGCGACATCGACATCAGTTCATTCCAGTTTGTGAGCCAGGGAGATAACGAAACCGACTACAGCAACGAGGGCGTTACGGACTCGGACGGAAACTGGGAGTGGAACTGTGATTATGAGCAGGATTCCACCACCAAGAGCTACCGCAGCAAGCCGAAGCAGACTGATCACTTCAATTATGCGGACAGCTATCAGCAGAGCGGTGAAAGTAAGCACATCAAGTTCCTGGAGAAGGCAAAGCTGGATAAGGACGGAGTATTCGGATTCAAGCTTACCAAGTATTCGCTGGATCATACCGAGGATGTATGTGCAAATGTATATCAGGTTCTGAATGACAACGAAGCACTTCTTCTGGGAGATACCTATGATGTGGAGTGTGACTGGGATAAGGGAGTATTCAAGGATTGCTTTGACGGCTCCTGGATCTCACTTCCGGATGGACAGAATATCTGTACATTTATCGTAGATAAGAAGGATGATTTCATCATCTACACATCACCCATCAAGCTGAACGGGCAGGAAACCAACCTCCGTATCAAGCAGATGCTGGAAAGCGGAGAGCTGATCGTTGAGGGTGCATGGGACGGCCTGGCTGAGAGCGGGGCTGCTTCGAGAGAGATCAAGAAGATAAAAGGAGGGGACAAGATCGTTCCCATGTACTACAGCTATACACTGGATGACAAGATGACCGAAAGCGAGTACGAGGGTGAAGAGTACACCGTGCAGGGAGACTTCTCCGTAAACTATTCTGTAATGGATACCGGAGATTTCATGTATGCATTCGTGATCGATGATATCTACAGTGATTATTATATGACAGACCTGACCGTCTTCCATGTAGACGATAAGGGTGAGGTATCCTTCGTGATCGAAGAGGACTAAGAACAATAAAAAGAACACCGCCGGATTGTGTGATCAGTGATTACAATTCGACGGTGTTCTTTTTTGTGTAACTGTTTTGGTTAGAAGCTTAGATTACTCAGCTGCTTCCTCGCCGCCTTCAGCAGCGCCGTCCTCAGCACCGCCTTCAGCACCTTCCTCAGCACCGCCTTCAGCGCCTGCCTCAGAAGCCTGCTCCTCGCCGCCCTGCTGAGCGTCAGAAGAGCTGAATGTGTATGCACCCTTCTTGAATACATACGGTGCACCGTTTACATCCAGGGTAAGAACCTTCTTGTCCTTGTCCCATACAAGGTTTCCTACGTGCTGACCGTCCTTGTGAAGCTCGATTCCGTCAGACTTGAACTCCGGCTTGAACTCCTGAGTTCCGCTCATACCTGTCTGAGTGATCTTGTCTTCCTCGATCTTCATGTTGAACTGCATCATGTCTTCAGTTACACCTGCTGCTGCAGCATACTCAGCGACGGGCTGTCCGTTAACGGTATCAACACACCAGTCACCAAGAGTGTCCTTCACGATGCTGCCGCATCCTACGAGGCACAGACCCATAACCATTGCAGCTACGAGGACGAGTGCCAGCTTCTTTGTTGCTTTCTTCATCATCCTTTACCTCCGTTTAATTTGATGAATGAATACATATGTGCGACTGTCGCACATTCGGAATGATTTTACATTGTGTTTGAGGGATTGTCAAGTGAAAGCTGTTTTCCGCATGCCCCAGGCGGCTTTTGTTATCGCTTCTTCCGGCCGCGCAGAACCAGAAGGAAGAGAAGATATCCGATGGCGGCTCCGATGGTATTGGCGATCAGGTCGTCCACGTCAAAGCAGCCAAGCTTTGTTATGTACTGGGTGGTCTCGATGGCCAGGGAGGCCAGAAGTCCTGCCGGGATCGTCAGATAGAATTTCGCCGTCTTCGGGAATGCTTTTGGAAGCAGATAGCCGAAGGGGACGAAGAGGAGCACATTTCCGATGAGGGCATAGAGATTCATGTGGTCGATCACCCGGAGACCGCCGTCCTGCCAGTCCAGCGCATTTCTTATGGTAGTGAAGGGCACGAGGAGGGAGATCCGATTCGGGCCCGGCGTGCGTGTAAACAGGGTAAGGAACAGCAGACCGAAGAGATAGGAAAGGGTGATGAGCCACATGAGATTCCGGCTCCGGGTCAGCTTCAGCAGAAGAAGGGACAGCACGATAAAACCGAGAGCCAGAAGCACCTCGATATTACCCTTGGATCCCGGGAACAGTGTCCAGACAGGATCGTTCACAAACAGTTGGCGTATGAGACTTTGCATAAATGGTCCCCTTCCTAAAACGTCAGTATTGAGAATGTATCATATTCCGCGGCGCATTTCAATGGAAAGTCGGATGGAAACATGTTACAATATAATTTACAGTATTTTGATCGTTATTAGACAAAGGGAGTACGGGGTTTACTTATGAATAAGAATATTATTAAACGAAATGAACTTCTTGCAGAGAAGGTGTTGAAGGGACTTGCGTCCAGGAATATGACGGGCTACTATGCAGCAAATGCGGAGGAGGCTGTGGCTAAGGCCCTGGAGCTGATCCCGGAGGGCGCGTCGGTTACCATGGGCGGCTGCATGAGCGCGCATGAGATCGGGCTGGTGGAGCAGCTGAAGAACGGGAATTACAATTTCATTGACCGGGATAAAATGGAGGACAAGCGGGCGGCCATGCTGGCGGCCTATGATGCAGACTTCTTCCTGTCCAGCGCCAACGCCATGACGGAGGACGGAGAGCTGGTGAACATCGACGGGAATTCCAACCGGGTATCCGCCATCTGCCAGGGACCGAAGAAGGTACTGTTCATCATTGGAATGAACAAGGTCTGCAGCGATCTGGATGGCGCCATGAAGCGGGCGCCATGAAGCGCGCAAGAAATGTAGCGGCGCCCATCAATGCTCAGCGATTCGGGCTGACTACGCCCTGCGCGAAAACAGGGGCCTGCGCAGACTGCAAATCTCCGGATACCATCTGCTGTCAGTTCCTGATCACAAGATATTCGAGACATAAGGACCGGATCCATGTGATCCTGGTCAACGATTCACTTGGTTTCTAATTGGGTTTTGTCCGTATTGGGGGTGTTATATGCAATACAGGAAGGATAAGTATGGAAACGATATATCCCTGCTGGGATATGGCTGCATGCGCTTTACGAAGAAGGGAAGAGGGATCGACCTGGCCAAGGCCAATCGGGAGATCATGACAGCCTACCGTGCAGGCGTGAATTATTTCGACACGGCCTATATCTATCCCGGAAGTGAGGAAGCACTGGGGAAGATCCTGGAGAAGAATAAGATCCGGGATAAGGTGAATATCGCCACGAAGCTGCCGCAGTATCTCATTTCCAGCCGGAAGGCCATCGATAAGTTTTTTGAGATCGAGCTGACAAGGCTCAGAACGGATCATGTGGATTATTATCTGATGCACCATCTTACGGATGTTGCCATGTGGAACAGCCTGAAGTCCGTGGGGATCCTGGATTGGATCGAGGAGAAGAAAAAGGCGGGACAGATCCGGAATATCGGATTTTCCTACCATGGAAATACGGATAATTTCCTGAAGATCCTGAATGATTATGACTGGGACTTCTGCCAGATCCAGTATAACTATCTGGATGACGTATCCCAGGCGGGAGAGGAAGGTCTTCTTGCAGCAGAGAAAAAGGGGATCCCTGTGATCATCATGGAGCCTCTTCGGGGCGGCAAGCTGGTAAATATGCTGCCGGAGGCTGCGAAGCGGCTTATCGCAAAGTATGGGAACGGCTGGTCTCCCGCAGAGCTTGCCTTCCGCTGGCTTTACAACCAGACAGGTGTTACCTGCGTGCTTTCCGGCATGAACTCCGTGGAGATGGTGAAGGAGAACTGCCGTGTTGCAAGTGAGATGAAGGCTGGAGCTCTGAAACCGAGAGACTTTAAGCTGATCGAGAAGGTGAAGCAGATCATCCGAAAGAAGGAGAAGGTGGGCTGCACCGGCTGTCGGTACTGCATGCCCTGTCCCAAGGGCGTGGATATTCCGGGGACCTTTCGCTGTTATAACCAGATGTATATTGAAGGAAAGAGCGCCGGACGTTTTGAATATGCGCAGACCGTAGCGCTTGCAGAGGAACCTCCCTTTGCAAGTCAGTGCATTGAATGCGGAAAATGTGAGATGCACTGTCCCCAGAACATCCCGATCCGCGAGAAGCTGAAGGAGGCAGACAAGGCCCTTCGCCCTCTGCCCTTTAAGGTCGGGATAAATGTGGCGCGAAAATACATGTACCGCAAGGGCCGCATGAAGCGCGGGAAGTGAGGAAAAAGTGAAATCGATTATTTTTGATATGGACGGAGTGATCTTCGATACGGAGAGACTCTACATCGAATGCTGCAAGGCAGTAAAGGACAAGTATCATATGGGAACCGACCGGGACGTGGAGGAGCTTTGCTATCGCTGCATCGGCATCACCAGCGCCATGACCCGGAAGACCATACTGGATACCTATGGAGAGGACTTCCCCATTGATGACTATTTCCGGGATTCCTCGAAGGTATTTCAGGAGAGGTTCGGAGACGGGAAGCATATGATCAAGCCGGGAGTTCATGAGATCTTTGCCTGGCTGAAGGAAAACGGATATCAGATCGCCCTGGCATCCTCCACCCGCACGGAGACCCTGACCCGGGAGCTGGAGATCGCAGGACTCCTGCAGAACTTTGATGTTGTAGTGGGCGGAGATCAGGTGACCAGAAGCAAGCCTGCGCCCGACATTTTCCTGAAGGCTGCGGAGCAGCTGGGAGCGGAGCCGGCGGAATGCTTTGTGATCGAAGATTCCTTTAACGGGATCCGGGCGGCGAAGGCAGCCGGGATGAAGCCCATCATGGTACCGGATCTTCTGGAACCGGATGCGGAAATGCGCGAGAAGGCCGATGTGATCCTGGCGTCGCTGTTTGATGTGATTGAGTATCTAAAGTAGCATTCGGGATAAGGTATTAAGACAGGTATTAAGATAGGTATTTAGATAGGTATTTAGATAAGGCATTATGCTATTGATTGTATATTGGAGGCAGACAGTATGAGTTATCGTCGTCACCGGGGATTTGGGGGGCTGATCGGGGACCTGACCGTAGATATCATCGACGGGGTTCTCTCTGAGCGTGAGAGGTCAGCCAGAAGAGAGCAGGAGTTTATCAACCAGAATGTAAACAGGAGCGGGCCTATGGCCAACGGGAACGGGATGATAGATCAGCAGCAGCCCATGCCCGTAAGAGAACCCTCCCTGCCCGAGCATATCTTCCGTTCCTTTGATCTGGCGGATGAGGTGCAGTACAGGGATGGAAGCGTATGTCCGAAGGATATGAAGGTTACCCTGGCAGATCAGCTGTATCAGGACTATATCGCTTTCGTGGGCTATCTTCATGATCCGGAAAGTGCGGATCCCGTAAATCAGGTGACCATGGTCAACAATGTTATGGGAAAGCGGATCTCCACCCAGGACTTCTTTAAGCGGAGGGAGGAGGTGCTGAAGGATCCGGAGAAAATGAAGCGCCCTCCGAAGTCTCTTCAGTATTTTGCAGCAGATGATAAGACTAATAACAATGCCTATACCAGATTTGGCTGTTCGGTATCCCGTTTTCTGGTCAACACATTTCGGGATCTGGGCTTTAACTATATTGCCTTTGGAGGCATGAGTCAGACTGAGATCGATAAGATCACCGCCTATATCTGCATGATGAATGATTACCTGCAGCAGATGGGCCTGGATCAGTATAGAGATCCGGAGCGGCACGGACCTTCGGCACATCCGGAGTACTGCCTGAATGTGAGAAGGACCATTTCCGGAGACGGACTTATTAAGAACGGTCCCATGGACGGCGCACCCCAGATGGGAGGACCGATGGGAGGACCGATGGGAGGGCCGGTCCCGGAGAACCCGATGCTGATCAATGCATCCCCGTATCCGGATGCAAATATGGTAAGACCCGGCGGTATCGATTTCCCCCAGAAGAAGGACAAGGAAGAAAACGAAGAGGCGGCTTCCGGGGGGGATACCTGGTCCCTGCAGGATAGAGACAGCGGTCTCGGAAGCCTGGGTGAAGGCGGCCTCGGAAACCGGTATGAAGGCGGCCTCGGAAATCGGGATGAAGGCGTGCTCGGAAACAGAGATGAGGGAACGCTGCGAGACAGAGAGGGTGGCCTTGGGAGCTCTGCATTTGAGAGGGCCCGGGATGACGACCGTGTGTTCCGTGTCGGAGGACACCTGGATCAGGGAGAGGAAACAAGGGGACCTCTGGGACGGATGGAGATTCGCCGGAAGGAACAGGCAGAGTTTGACAAGGAAAGAGGATTCGGGTCGGACAACCTGGATGCTCTCATGGATGAATTGAACGGGCTCATTGGTCTGGAAAATGTAAAGAAGAATCTGAATAACCTGATCAATGTGATCCGGATCCGCAAGGTCCGGAAGGATATGGGGCTTTCGCAGACGAGTATGTCACTGCATCTTGTATTCTCCGGAAATCCCGGAACCGGTAAGACCACGGTGGCAAGACTGCTGGCCAAGATCTACAAGGCGCTGGGCGTTGTAGAGCAGGGACAGCTGGTTGAGGTGGATCGTGCCGGCCTGGTACAGGGCTATATGGGCCAGACCGCGCAGAAGACCCAGGAGGTCATCGACAGCGCCATCGGCGGCGTGCTCTTTATTGATGAGGCATATACCCTTACGAATAAGAAGGACAGCAGTGATTACGGTCAGGAAGCAGTGGATACCCTTCTGAAGCGTATGGAGGATGACCGCGAGGATTTTGTTGTGATCGCCGCAGGCTATACAGAGCCCATGGAGGAATTCCTGGAATCTAATCCCGGTCTCCGGTCCAGATTCAGCAAGATCATTGAGTTTGAGGATTATACTGCGGAGGACTTATATCAGATATTCCTCTCCATGTGTGAGAAGCAGGATTATCAGCTGACCGAGGAGGCCAATGAGAAGGTAAGAAAGAACTTCGGACTGATGGTTCTCTATAAGGGCGACAACTTTGCGAATGCCCGTGAGGTCAGAAACTTCTTTGAACGCTGCATCGAGCGCCAGGCCAATCGACTGGTGGAGGAAGGGGATGTGGACTTCAAGGATGCCATGACCCTGACAGAAGAGGATGTTACGGACGAGGCCATTGAGGAGCTGGACTCTGAATGGGAGGAAGAAGAGTAGGGCGCAGAGAAAACGCGAGGAAGAACGAAGTGGGACGGGATAACGCCACATTTCAAAAAACAGATTGTGAAAACCGTTTACATGTACTATAATGGAAAACGGTTAGCAATGGCTGACGGAGGCGCAAAAGGTCCGTCGCCGTTTAATACACATTTATATTTAATGGAGGTAGACGTATGTTAGTATCAGCTACAGACATGCTGAAGAAGGCAGTTGAAGGCGGCTATGCAGTCGCTCAGTTCAACATCAACAACCTTGAGTGGACCAAGTCCATCCTGCTTGAGTGCGAGGAGCTTAAGACACCGGTTATCCTTGGTGTATCTGAGGGTGCAGGTAAGTACATGACTGGTTTTAAGACCGTATCTGCTATGGTTAAGGCTATGGATGAGTCTCTGGGAATCACTGTTCCGGTTGCTCTGCATCTGGATCATGGTTCATACGAAGGCGCTAAGGCTTGCATCGAGGCAGGCTTCACATCCATCATGTTTGATGGTTCCTCTCTTCCGCTTGAGGAGAACATCGAAAAGACAAAAGAGCTGGTGGCAATCTGCAACGAGAAGGGTATCTCTCTTGAGGCAGAGGTTGGCGGTATCGGCGGTGAGGAAGATGGTGTTACATCTGCCGGCGAGTGTGCTGATCCCGAGGAGTGTGCAGCAGTAAACGCTCTTGGCGTAACCATGCTGGCTTGCGGTATCGGTAACATCCATGGTAAGTATCCTGACAACTGGGCAGGACTTTCCTTCGACACACTGGCAGCAGTAAAGGAGAAGGTTGGAAATACTCCGCTGGTTCTTCATGGTGGTTCCGGTATCCCGGATGAGCAGATCAAGAAGGCCATCTCCATGGGCGTTGCAAAGGTAAATGTAAATACAGAGTGCCAGCTGGTATTCGCAGCAGCTACTCGTAAGTACATCGAAGAAGGCAAGGATCAGCAGGGTAAGGGCTATGATCCCCGTAAGCTTCTGGCACCGGGTGCACAGGCTATCCGCGATGAGGTTAAGGATCGCGTAGCTGTATTCGGATCTGCAAACAAGGCATAATAAGATATAATAAAATGTAAATAAAAACCGGATTTCTGGTTTTTATAGTAAAGCCGGCGGCATTGGAGTCACTCTGTTGCAGCCGGCTTTACTTATTCTTGTTTGACGTGGGAGAAGGTACGGGATCAAAATACTTAAAGGTTTTTAACTATTTTTTCAATTTCTGCTTGTATCTTGTTTCAGGATGTGCTATTATCCCGTGATGGGGCGCGGTTTTCGCGCATTTTCGCACATTTTCGCACATTCATTTAGATGAAATTAAAGTGAAGGTTTGAAGGAACCAATAACGGAGAGGATCAGATGGAAGACAAACCTTTTGAAGACATAGTATTGACGAATAAGGAGCAGGGCAAGGGACACACTTCACAGTTAAGCATGAAGGTGCTCTATGTGCTGCTGATCATACTGTATCTGGTGGCAACCTACTATACAAGGCGGGTTTCCTCCTCAAACAGTAACCTTGAGATAGCCGATTTCACCGTGCCGTTCAGGTCATTTTCGGGCGTGTTCTCATCCGTGGCCAGCATGTGCACCATTATTATGGTGGTGTATCTGGGAAAGATCGGATTCTTTACTTCTCTTATCCTTTGTCTGTCGCAGTTTCCCATCATTCTGGTGGCAGTGATCCGAACTCATAGTCTGTTGGGACTTCCGGGACTTTTTATCAATATTCTGACCCTGATGTCCATCCTGATCATTTATCAGAGAAATAGGAAGATTGAAAAATACCGAAAGATTGAGCTGGATCAGGTGAAGGAACAGGAGAAAGGATCCAGACGTCTTTTTGAGCAGACCATCACCTCTCTTGTTACTGCAATCGATGCGAAGGATGAATATTCGCGCGGACATTCCGTTCGTGTAGCGAAGTATTCCAGACAGATTGCCGAGGATATGGGCAAGGAAGAGACGGAGTGCAAGCAGATCTTCTATGCAGGACTTCTGCATGATGTAGGTAAGATCGGTATTGCAGACCGGATCCTGACAAAGAACGGAAAACTGACAGACGAAGAGTATCAGGAGATCAAAAAGCATCCAGGCATCGGGGAAGGAATCCTTTCAGGGATCCGCGAATATCCGTTTCTTAGTATCGGAGCACATTATCATCATGAACGATATGACGGTAAGGGTTATCCGGACGGGCTTAAGGGAGAAGATATCCCTGAGATTGCCCGGATCATTGCGGTTGCCGACGCATATGATGCCATGACCTCCAATCGAAGCTATCGTACGGCAATGCCCCAGCAGATCGTACGCGAGGAGATCATAAAGGGGTCCGGAACACAGTTTGATCCCCAGATCGCAAAGATCATGCAACATTTGATCGATGTTGATGAAGAATACAACATGAAGGAACGCGAAGAGGTTCAGGACCTGATCGGAAAGAAGGAGCTGATCTGTACAGACTACAGACGTGAGATCTCGGACGGAATCCGTATCACATCTACGATCACAAAAATGCGCATTAAGTCCGAGCCTACGGAAAAGGGCGACGTATCAAAGTTTCTTCCTACCCTTGTTCTGTTTGACTCGCTGGACGGAAGAGTCCATACGGAAGAGAAGCTTGCACGGGATATGGTGTATTTTGAATACGCCGAGGTGCGCCTTGACGGAAATGTGACCATCAGCGGTGCGCGGACGTCCCGGGTGGATACTTCGAATAAGGAATCGAAGCTTACGTCCATCCTGAAGAAGGCTCCGGAAAATATATATGACATAGAAGCGGTGAAGTATAAGGATCATGTAATGATCACCATTGACAATGGTCCGAAGCAGACGCAGATGATCATCGCGCTGCCGGACAGCACCCGATATGTGTATATGGGAATTACGGGTGAGAATTGCCATATCACGGAAGTGACTGCCAAGAAGCAGGGCATAACCGTCGGGGCTGATTATATCCCGAGGATCGCTCCGGAGATCAGTTATATCGACGGACCGGAGGGAGATATTCCGAATGTTCAGGTGGATGGATTCCGGTCGGCATTTTCCGAAGGCATTCCCGTTCGGGACAAGATGGAGATCCGTTTCCATACCATGAGCCTTCCCACTGCCCGGCTGATCTGGCACTGCCCGTTTATCGTATTCTTCACTTCCTGGACGGAGAATGCTGGACCCCGGACACATCCGTTCGAAATCAGCTTCAGGTTTCTCAGCATGTGGATTTTGAAGGATGGGGTACATGGAAGGACAAGAATAAAGAAGGCTACGATTGCGTCGTGACATTTGAACGAACAAAGAGTGAGATGATCATGACCACGGAAAACCTGGGCGTCCAGATCCGTGATACCATCGCTGTCGATGCGCATAAGGACCTTTACGTTGCACTCTCAGGCGACCAGTGCGCACTGACCAACATACAGATACGCAATGCGTGACAAAGGGGACTGTCCCCTTTGTCACGCTATTCGGTATAGGTAACCTCCAAAATGGTTCCGTCCATGGCGTTCATCACAACATGCCCTGCGCAGTGATACTGGTTCGAATAGATGGACAGCACCCATACGGGTATGAAGGTGTATTCACCCTCCTTATCGGGGGAGGGGATGGGATAGTAGACCAGGTCGGCCTCCTGAAATACGGCTTCGGTGCCGGAGATTTTGGAGGTGTCCAGTTTTGAGGAGATACCCTCCTGCAGCGCTTCCATGGCCGTGTCAAAGGGCAGGATCGCTACCTGATCGGACAGCCGTTCCTCAAAGTCATAGGTGATATGGAAGTCACCGGCCACGATCCCCTTCTTTGTAACATAGACAGATCCAAAGTTTTCTCTGGCGACATCCGTGATTTCCGGGTCCATATAATAGCTCTGACGCCCGATCCCCTGCGCTAACACAATATCATATCCGTCCAGGATCACATCCTTCGGATCAGCCTTATCCAGCTCGCCCTCGGGATAGGACAGGATCTGGGTGGGCTTCCGTCCGTAGATCCGGTCATCCAGGAATGCGGACTCCGGCAGTTTCAGAAGCAGCTTCTCCTCTGCAAACTTCTGGGCGTCGCTTCGCATGGCCCCGAGGTCGCTTCCTGCCTGATTGGTCAGGTCAGGGAAGAATGTTTCAATGCTCTGGGGTTCAAATGTATCGTCCTTGTCCTTGCTTGGCAGGAGCACCTTTCCGTCATTTGCGGTTGAATACTCGTTATATCCGGGGGTACTCACCGCGTCCGCCCAGTTCTTCGGGCCAAATGTGATCACCTTGCTTTTTTTGTCCTTCCGGTAATTGATGACCAGCTGGGTTTCGATCCCGTTAAATGTTCCTTCGTAGGTGTGAAGCGTGTAGAGATCATTCTCGTCCCAGGAGGAAAATTCCTCCGGCTGGCTATCCGGATCGGCGTCATCGCTCATAACATAAAGGTTGTAGGTGTCCTGTGCTGCAGACACCGCATACTGGGCGTCGCCGTTTTTCACGCTGATATTCCGGTGAACCTCCGTTGCAGTATCCCCCAGGATGTTCTTCACGATCTCCTGTTCATATACCTTATCTGCGGACATTTCCTGCACACGGTAGGAGGGAAGGGTTTCCGTGTCATACAGAAGCGACTCGCCCATAGCAAGTCCTTCCATTGCCGTCTGCTCATATTCCTCTATTTCCTCGGACGCGACAGACATATAATCCAGAAGGCGAACCTTCGCGCTTATCTTTCCGGTTATATTTCCGATGGGGAAGCTCTGCTCATAGGAGAGATCGGTTCCGCCTAGCTGGTCTGCCAGGGTGTGGCCGTTCTTTGCGCCGGCAGCCTTCTTCGTACTTTCGCTTCCGGCTTCCGTTTTGGGCTGAGCCTCTGTATCTGCCCCGGTTTTCGCAGCGGTGCTTCCGTTTTCTGCTTCGGTCTGCTTCGAACCATAGTCCGTTACATCCTCCGCAGACTTGCCGCATCCCGTGGCAAGCAGTGAGAGACAGAGGGTATATGCCAGAATTCGACTGTATCTTTTCTTTTTCACTCTAAATAGCTCCTTTGATCTTACTTTGTTCGTATAAGATAATATCTGACAAATGCATCTGAATTGTATCAGGTATTTGGGATATAGAACATTATATTTGCAAAAGTCCTATGACAATTGCAACTGTACTTGCAAAAGTCATAGGACTTTTGTTATAACTATCTTTCCTCCAGCACCTGGAAGATATAAAACTTCAGATAGTAGCTGGCCTCGTCTCCGGACCAGAGGATCGGATGATCCGGGGCCTGGGTGCGGTATTCGATCTGGCGCAGCTTGCGGTGGGCAGCACGGGCCGCCTGCCCTATAACTGCGGTAAATGTCTCGTAGTCCATAAAATGGGAGCAGGAGCAGGTTGCAAGATATCCGCCGTTTCGGACAAGCTTCATGCCCTGCATATTGATCTCCCGGTAGCCCTTCGCAGCCTGTTTCACCTTATCGCGGGTTTTTGTGAAGGCAGGAGGATCCAGGATCACCACATCATACTTCTCTCCGGAAGTGTTCAGCTTCGGGAGAAGATCAAGAAC
>CADAXW010000015.1 GCA_902792005.1 uncultured Lachnospiraceae bacterium | reverse complement strand
CCATCGTAGAAGAGGAACCGGAGCCGATCGTGGAAGAGGAGCCGGAACCCATCGTCGAGGAAGAACCGGAAGAAGAGTCGGAAGAGGAAGAGATTCCGTGGTCCGAGCCTGAATCGGAAGTCGAAGAGGAACCGGAGCCGATCGTAGAAGAGGAACCGGAGCCGATCGTGGAAGAGGAGCCGGAACCCATCGTCGAGGAAGAACCGGAAGAAGAGCCGGAAGAGGAAGAGATTCCGTGGTCCGAGCCTGAACCGGAAGTCGAAGAAGAACCGGAACCCATCGTGGAAGAGGAGCCGGAACCCATCGTCGAGGAAGAACCGGAGGAAGAGCTGGAAGAGGAAGAGATTCCGTGGTCCGAGCCTGAACCGGAAGTCGAAGAGGAACCGGAGCCGATCATAGAAGAGGAACCGGAGCCGATCGTAGAAGAAGAAGCGGAAGAAGAGGCTCCGAAGAAACCGGCGAAGACGGCATTCGACATTATGATGGAAAAAGAAAGCGAAAAACTGGATGAGGGTCTTGCAGAAGAGGAGAGGCTTCAGAGAGAAGCAGAAGCATTACTCGCATCATTGGGGATTAAATTGTAAACGGAGAAGGAGGAATTAGCAGTGGCTATTGACCAAAGAGAAGCACTCATCGCTGCGGTGCGTGCGCAGGTTGAGAAAGAAAAGGCGGAGAAAGCGGCCAAACTGAAGAAGGAACAGGAGGCACGTGCACTCCAGCAGGGGGCAGCAAAGAAGGATGATTCAGCCGGAAAGCCGAAGTATAAGACTCTGACTCCGGAAGAGCTCGCTAAGATCGAAGAGAGAAAGCGTAGAAAAAGAGCAGAGGAACTTGGTATTCCGTATGAAGAGGAAAAAGTGGAAGAGCCTGCACCGGCAGAAGATACCAGCGCAGATGATGGCTTTGATGACGATGATGTAGGTGAGACAGAGGTACTTACCAGCAACAGCATCGGCGGAGGCCTTGGTGGGCTCGGCGGCCTTGGCGGTGGTCTTGGCGGAGGCCTTGGAGGCCTTGGCGGCGACAAGAAGGGCGGCCTGGGAGCGAAGCCTTCAGGCGGACTTGGTCTGAATCTTGAGCCTGAGAAGGAAGAAGGCAAGAGCGACAAGGTCAAGGTTGTCAGCGGAAAGTCCTCCAAGACAAAGGAAGGCTCCAAGTTCTCAGCAGACGGTACCAAGACTGTCAGCGGAAGCGATGCGAAGTGGGAGAAGTCTGCATCCAGGACAAGAACAGAGGATATGGACAGTATCCTGCCTCAGAACAGAAAGACTCCGACCAACGATGTCGACAGCATGTACGATATCGATGAGGATGACGATTTCGGATTTGATGCTCAGCTGAAGGAGGTTGCTGATAAGGCACCGGAGGACAAGAAGGCTGAGAAGAAAGCTGAAAAGGCAGAGGAGGCCACTGATAAGAAGGCAGATAAGGACGCTGAGAAGAAAGATAAGAAGAAGAAAGCAACCAGCGGCATAGACGAACAGCAGCGCAGGATCGCTGAGGCTCGTGAGAAGGCAGCAGCTAAGAAGAAAGAGGAAGAGGCTGCCAAGCGTGCGGAGGAAGAGGCTAAGAAGAAGGCCGCAGAAGAGATCCGCCGCAAGGCCGAAGAGGATGCAAAGAAGAAGGCCGAGGAAGAGGCTAAGCGTCTTGAGGAAGCAAGAATCCGTTCCGAAGAGGCCAAGAGGAAGAAAGCCGAAGAGAACGCGAAGAAGAAGGCTGAGGAAGAGGCTAAGCGTAAGGCATTAGAGGAAGAGAGAAAGAAAGCAGCTGAAGAGGCAAGAAAGAAAAAGGCTCAGGAGGCCAAGGAGGCTGCAAGAGAGAAGGCTAAGAAGGAGCTTGAGGATGCACGCCGTCAGATCGATGAGGCTAAGCGCATCATAGCTTCCGTTGAGAGCATCGACAAGGAAGAAGCTCTCCTTGATGAGAAGGATCGTAAGGCTGAGGAAGAAAAGAAGAAAGCTCTGGATGCTGTAAAGGCTGAGGTTGCTGCAGCAGAGGCAGATAAGGAAACCGCGGTTGCTGCCGCAAAGCAGGCGGTTGAAGATGCAAAGGCAGAGAAGGCATCCGCAGTTGAGAAGGCAAATGCTGAAGTTACTGTGGCTGAGGCCGGTGTTGCTGCTGCAGTTGAAGCAGCAAAGAAGAAGGCTGAGGAGCTGAAGGCAAAACTACAGGCTGAAATTGAGCTTCGTAATGCAAAGGCTGAGGCAGATAGAAAGGCTGCTGCTGAGGCTGAAGCGAAGGAAGCTGCTGAGGTTGAGAAGAAGCTTGCTGAGGAGAAAGCAAAGGCTGAAGCAGAGGCTGCAAAGAAGAAGGCGGAAGAGGATGCCAGAAAGGCAGCAGAGGATGCTGAGCTGCAGAAGGCAGATGAGGATGCAAAGGCTGCTGTAGCCAACGCAAATGCCAAGGTTGATGCTGCCAAGAGTGATGCGGCAGCAGCAGCTGAGAAGATCGCTGAAGCAACCAAGCTCCTGGAGGCTGCAAAGAAGGAAGAGGCTGTTGCAAAGGCAAATCAGAAGAATGCTGAAGCAGAGGTTGTAAATCTTAAGAAGGTTGTTACTGAGGTTGCAGCCAAGATCGCTGCACTGGATAAGAAGCGCAAAGAGGCGGATGCTAAGCTTGTAGCGGAAGCTGAGGTTAAGAAGAAAGCACTTGAAGAAGCTGCAAGAAAGGCAACTGCTGAGAAGAAGCGCCGTGCAGCAGAAGCTATCGCAAAGGCTGCTGCCGAAGAGCAGAAGCTGAAGAAGGAAGATGAAGCAAAGAAGCAGGAGATCGAAGCAGAGATCGCCAAGGCTGAGCAGGAAGCAAAGGCTAAGGTCGTATCAGCAAAGGCTCTTGTAGAAAAGGCCGGCAAGGAAGCGGACGCAAAGGTTGCCGAGGCTGAGAAGGCAGTAGCAAAGGCAGAAAAGGATGCCGATGCTAAGATTGCTGCAGCAAAGAAGAAGAAGGATGACGAAAAGTCCAGACAGCGCAATCTGGAAATGGCTCGTCTGAAGGAGAAGGAAGCTGCTCTTAAGAAGATCGAGGAGAACAAGCAGAAGGTTGAAGAGGCCAGAAGGATCCTTGAGAATGCTTCCAAGATCGAGGAAGAAGCCAAGCGGAAGGTTGAAGAAGTTGAGAATATGGACTTCGATATCTCCCAGCCGGCAGAGGAAGGAACACTTCCGATGGCAGCCTTCTACCTGGAGAAGTACCTTGGTATCGACAATGCTGCAGAAGAGATCGTTACTGCATTCAATGAGATCGCTTCAACTCCGGAGAAGTCCAGAAATATCGTTATTCTCGGCCGTTACGGATTCGGTTCTGTATGCGTCGGCGAGGACTTCGCCCGAAGCTACTATGATATCGGACTCAGCAAGTCCAAGGTAATTGCAAAGATCCGTGCACAGGGTCTTAACAAGCTGGCAGATGACAAGCTGGAAGCAAATATGGCTAAGCTGGCCGGCGGCTGCATGGTAGTCGAGAATGCCGGACTGCTTACACCGGAACGCCTGAAGAAGATCGTTGAGCTTGGAAAGAAGGAGAAGTATGATTACGCTCTGGCACTGACCGGCGAGATCGACTCCATTTCCAAGATGTTTGCAGACAGTAAGTCCGTTGTTTCAGAGTTCAATCACCTGATCCGTCTGGATGAGATCACAAATGATGAGATGTTTACTGTTGCATTTGGTTACATACTTCAGAGAGGATATACAGGAATCGAGAATATCGAAGCTAAGCTGAGGAATATGTTCCTTGCTATGGAGACCGGTAACCTTGACCGACTGCTGAAGGCAGTTGACGAGGCGATCGAGCGTTGCGATGCTCGGGAGAAGGCCAATGGAATCGAGGGTAAGAGGGTTCTTATGGCAGACGATTTCCAGTAACCCGAAGGAAAGAAACCAGGTTCACCCCGATGCGGCATATGCGTTGGGGTGAATTTTTCTTCCAACACCGGAGAAACCGGTGGAATAATATATGAAATAGGATAATAATATGTATCGAATTGACATGGGAATTGATCTGGGTACTTCAAATGTATGTATCTACATGCGTGATAAGGGTATCGTGATCAATCAGCCGGCGATCGTGGCGTATCAGCCGAAGGAAAACAAGATCATAGCGGTAGGCTCCAAGGCAAAGCGTATGATGGGCAAGACACCGGAGGGCATCGTGGTTGAAACGCCGCTGTCCGGGGGCGTTATTTCCAATTACACACTGGCGGAGCGGATGATCAAGGCATTTGTTAAGAATGCACTGAAAAAGAGAAAGATCTGGGGACGCCCGAATATCTGTGTCTGCACACCCACCGGTATCACAGAGGTGGAACGGCGTGCGGTGGAGGACGCAGTGGTTCGTACCGGCGCGAAACAGGTTTTTGTCCTTGAGTCCAGTATCGCCGCGGCCATCGGAACCGGCGTGGATATCATGGAGACCGTGGGACACATGGTAGTGGATATCGGCGGCGGAACAACGGATGTGGCCGTGATCTCGGCCGGAAACATCGCCACCGGATCCAGTATCAAATGTGCCGGAGATGCATACACGGAGGCCCTCAGCCGCTATATCAGGCGGAAGTATAACGTGGAGCTGGGTCAGCTGTCTGCAGAGGATGCGAAGCTGGAGGTGGGCTCCGTTAAGAAGAGACGCCAGGATCTGTCCTACGAGATCAAGGGAAAGCATATGCTCAGCGGACTGCCGGTCCGCCTGGAGATCACGGCAAATGAAACGGTGGAGGCCTTTGAGGAGCCGACGAATCAGATCATAGCGCAGATCACCGGAATTCTTGAAACGGCACCGCCGGAGCTGGTTTCCGATGTGGCAAAGGAAGGAATCCTGCTGTCCGGAGGCGGCAGCCTGCTCTATGGAATGGCCCGGCTGATCCAGGAGAAGACAGGGGTTAAGGTCATGCCCAGCGACGAGCCGGAAAATGTGGTTGCAGCCGGCGCGGGAATGGCCGGAGAGTATATTATGATCCAGGATGAAGAAAAACGGGAAAAGTAATTGCGACCGAATTACATTTATGTTACAATAATGTGGCTTAATTTTAGGCGCGACCGACTCAGAGGGTCGGTGAAAATATAAACAAAACGAAATGGAGGATTTATTTATGGCAAAGAAGGTTGTCCTGGCAGGAGCATGCCGTACAGCAATCGGAACAATGGGAGGTAGTCTTTCTACTACTCCGGCAGCAGATCTCGGTGCGATCGTGATCAAGGAAGCGTTGAACAGAGCAGGCGTAGATCCGGCTGCTGTTGATCAGGTTTATATGGGCTGCGTAATTCAGGCAGGCCAGGGTCAGAATGTGGCTCGTCAGGCATCCATCAAAGCAGGTCTTCCGATCGAGGTTCCGGCTGTTACCGTTAACGTTGTTTGCGGTTCCGGTCTGAACTGTGTAAATATGGCTGCCCAGATGATCCAGGCAGGCGATGCTGACATCGTGGTTGCAGGCGGTATGGAAAATATGTCCATGGCTCCGTACGCTGTTATGCAGGGTCGTTACGGTTATCGTATGAACGACGGCAAGCTGGTTGATACCATGATCAAGGATGCTCTCTGGGATGCATTCAATGATTATCACATGATCAAGACCGCTGACAACATTGCAGAGCAGTGGGGTCTGACACGTGAAGAGCTGGATGAGTTCTCTGCTAAGAGCCAGAACAAGGCTTGTGCGGCAAGAGCAAACGGCGAGTTCAAGCGTGAGATCGTTCCGGTAGAAGTTAAGAAAAAGAAAGAAACAATCATTTTTGATACAGATGAGGGTCCGCGTGAAGGCTCCACTCCGGAAGTTCTGGCACGTCTTCGCCCCATCAATCCGAACGGATTCGTAACAGCAGGCAACGCTTCCGGTATCAATGACGGCGCTGCAGCAATCGTTGTTATGTCCGAGGAAAAGGCTAAGGAGCTTGGCGTTAAGCCCATGGCTACCTTCGTAGCAGGCGCTCTGGCAGGCGTTGATCCGTCCATCATGGGTATCGGACCTGTTGCAGCTACAAAGAAGGTAATGGCTAAGACCGGCTACAAGATCGAGGACTTCGATGTGATCGAGGCAAATGAGGCATTTGCTGCTCAGTCCGTAGCAGTTGGTAAGGAACTCGGCATCGACGTTGACCGTCAGCTGAATCCGCGTGGCGGTGCTATCGCACTGGGACACCCGGTAGGTGCTTCCGGAGCTCGTATCCTTGTTACACTTCTGCATGAGATGGAAGACAAGGATCTGAAGAAGGGCCTTGCAACTCTTTGCATCGGCGGTGGTATGGGATGTGCAACCATCGTTGAGAGAGACTAATCTGCAGCGGTACATTTACCAGAAATTCAAGATCGCTGATCTTGAGGATGACAGGATTCGAAAGGAGATAAGTCATGGCATTTGTTACATATAAGGAGAAAGGATACGTAGCAGTTGTTACGATCAACCGCCCGAAGGCACTGAACGCCCTGAACAGCCAGGTGCTGGATGCTCTTGAGCAGGTATTCTCTATCATTGATACAGATAAGATCCGTGCCGTAGTTCTTACAGGTTCCGGACAGAAGTCCTTTGTTGCAGGCGCAGATATCGGAGAGATGTCTTCTCTGTCAACCAAGCAGGGCGAGGCATTTGGAAAGAAGGGAAATGATGTATTCCGTATGATCGAGACCTTCCCGGTTCCGGTGATCGCTGCTGTAAACGGTTTCGCGCTTGGCGGCGGAAATGAGCTGGCTATGAGCTGCGACATCCGCATCTGCTCTGAAAATGCAATCTTCGGTCAGCCTGAGGTTGGCCTCGGCATCACACCGGGCTTTGGCGGAACACAGAGACTTGCACGTCTGGTTGGCGCAGGCATTGCCAAGCAGCTGATCTATACTGCTAAGAACATCAAGGCTGACGAGGCTTACAGAATCGGTCTTGTAAATGCGGTATACCCGCAGGATCAGCTGATGGATGAGGCCATGAAGATGGCTGAGACCATTGCAGCACAGGCTCCGATCGCAGTACGTAACTGCAAGCAGGCCATCAACGAAGGTCTGGATGAGGAAGATATGGATAAGGCGATCCGCGTAGAAGAGCGTCTCTTCGGAAGCTGCTTCGAAACAGAGGATCAGCTGTCTGCTATGGCAAACTTCCTTGAAAAGGATAAGGAAAAGAAGCTGAAGGTTGTTCCGTTCAGCAATAAGTAATTAAAGATCGAAACGTCAGAAGTCATAAATCATTTCCGACACCGGAATATGATTTATGACTTTGTGGCGCAAAGATATATGTAATCACTTTGTACCCAAAGGTGCGAAAGTACCAAGAATAAATATTTAGGAGGATGCACATATGGTAGTAGGTGTTGTTGGCGCAGGAACCATGGGTTCCGGTATTGCACAGGCATTCGCAATGACAGACGGATATGAGGTTCGTCTTTGCGACATCAAGCAGGAGTTCGCAGATGGCGGAAAGGCCAAGATCGAGAAGAACATGAAATTCCTGGTTGGAAAAGAAAAGATCACACAGGAGAAGGCAGACGAGGTTCTTGGCAAGGTTAAGACCGGTCTTAAGGATATCTGCTCTGACTGTGATCTTGTAATCGAGGTTTGCCCCGAGGTTATGGCAATTAAGAAGGATACTTTCAAAGAGCTGCAGGGCATCGTTCCCGCAAGCTGCATCTTTGCTTCCAATACATCCTCTCTTTCCATTACAGAGATCGGTGCAGGACTGGATCGTCCTCTGATCGGTATGCATTTCTTCAATCCGGCAGACCGTATGAAGCTGGTTGAGGTTATCGCAGGTGGAAATACTCCGGATGATCTGGTTGAGACCATCAAGAAGATCGCAACAGATATCGGCAAGACTCCGGTACAGGTTGCTGAGGCTCCTGGTTTTGTTGTTAACCGTATCCTCATTCCGATGATCAATGAGGCAGTTGGTATCTATGCAGAGGGCATCGCTTCTGTAGAGGATATCGATACAGCTATGATGCTGGGTGCTTCTCATCCCATGGGACCCCTTGCACTTGGCGATCTTGTAGGTCTGGATATCGTTCTTGCGATCATGGAAGTACTTCAGGCAGAGACTGGCGATTCCAAGTATCGTCCGCATCCGCTGCTTCGTAAGATGGTTCGCGCAGGAAAGCTCGGACGTAAGACCGGCGTAGGCTTCTACGATTACAAAAAGAACTAATATATCAATATTTTAATGGAGGACAAAATTCATGGATTTTTCTTTAGACAAGAAGCATGAAATGGCGAGAACTCTGTTCCATGACTTTGCTGAAGCTGAAGCAAAGCCGCTGGCACAGGAGATCGATGAACAGCACAGATTTCCGCGTGAAACTGTAGACAAGATGGCTAAGTACGGCTTCCTTGGAATTCCGGTTCCGAAGGAGTATGGCGGACAGGGCTGCGACATCCTGACATACGTTATGTGTGTTGAGGAGCTTTCCAAGGTTTGCGGTACAACAGGCGTTATCGTATCTGCACACACATCTCTTTGTGTAGATCCGATCCTGACCTATGGTACAGAAGAGCAGAAGCAGAAGTATCTGCCGGATCTTGCTTCCGGTAAGAAGCTGGGTGCGTTCGGTCTGACCGAGCCCGGTGCAGGTACTGACGCTCAGGGTCAGCAGACAAAGGCTGTTCTTGATGAGGAAGCAGGCGAGTGGATCCTGAACGGTTCCAAGTGCTTCATCACAAACGGTAAGGAAGCTGACGTATATATCGTTATCGCTGTAACAGGTATTGTTGAGAAGCGTGGCAAGAAGATGAAGGAGATCTCTGCTTTCATCGTAGAGAAGGGTACACCGGGCTTCACCTTTGGTACAAAGGAGAACAAGATGGGTATCTGTGGTTCTTCCACATACGAGCTGATCTTCTCAGACTGCCGTATTCCGAAGGATGCGCTGCTGGGTCAGAAGGGCAAGGGCTTCAACATTGCCATGCACACACTGGATGGCGGACGTATCGGTATCGCTGCACAGGCACTTGGTATCGCTGAGGGCGCTCTGGAGCGCACCGTTGCTTATACAAAGGAAAGAAAGCAGTTTGGCCGTTCCATCGCTCAGTTCCAGAATACACAGTTCCAGCTGGCAGACATGGCTACAAAGGTAGAGGCAGCAAAGATGCTGGTTTACAAGGCAGCTATGACCAAGGATCAGTATACAAAGGATCACACAACCTCCTACAGCTCAGAGGCAGCTATGGCTAAGCTGTATGCAGCAGAGGTTGCTATGGAAGTAACAACCAAGGCAGTACAGCTCCACGGCGGTTACGGATACATCCGTGAGTATGAAGTAGAGCGTATGATGCGTGATGCAAAGATCACAGAGATCTACGAGGGAACTTCTGAAGTTCAGCGTATGGTTATCTCTGCAAATCTGTTAAAGTAAGGAGGGTACGAGCGTGAAAATTGTTGTATGTGTAAAACAGGTACCTGATACAAAAGGCGGAGTTAAGTTTAAACCGGACGGAACACTGGATCGTGGCGCTATGCTTACGATCATGAATCCGGATGATAAGGCAGGACTTGAGGCAGCTCTCAGACTGAAGGATCAGTATGGAGCTGAGGTAACCGTTGTAACCATGGGTCTTCCGAAGGCTGAAGAGGTTCTTCGTGAGGCGATCGCCATGGGTGCTGACAAGGGTATTCTTGTAACAGACCGCGTACTCGGCGGTGCTGATACATGGGCTACATCCCAGACACTGGCAGGAGCGATCCGCAACCTGGATTATGATCTCATCATCACCGGCCGTCAGGCAATCGATGGTGATACAGCTCAGGTTGGTCCGCAGATCTCCGAGCATTTGAACATCCCGGTTATCTCCTATGCTGAGGAGATCAAGATCGAGGATGACAGCGTAGTAGTAAAGCGTCAGTATGATGACAGATATCACATGCTGAAGGCAAAGATGCCGTGCCTCATTACCGCTCTTTCTGAGTTAAATGCGCCGCGTTACATGACACCGGGCGGAATCTTCGATGCATATGATGCTGAGATTACCGTTTGGGGCAGAGCGGATCTGAAGGATGTAGAGGATTCCAATCTGGGTCTTAAGGGTTCACCGACACAGATCGCTAAGGCTTCCGACAAGGTACGGAAGGGTGCAGGCGAGAAGGTTACCCTTGATACTCCGGACGAGTCTGCTTCTTACATCGTTTCCAAGTTACAGGAAAAGTTCGTTATCTAATTATAGGAGGGTAATTCAAAATGGCATTAGAAGAATACAAGGGCGTATTTATATTCGCACAGCAGGTAGATAACCAGATCAGCAATATCGCTTATGAATTACTCGGTAAGGCAAAGGATCTCGCAGCAGATCTTTCAACCGAGGTAACAGCTGTCCTGGTTGGTTCCGATGTAAAGGGACTGGCAGATAAACTGGCTGAGTATGGTGCAGACCGTGTTATCGTAGTTGATGATCCGGAGCTGAAGGAGTACCGTACAGAGCCTTACACACATGCGCTTGCTTCCGTGATCGAGAAGTATAAGCCGGACGTGTTCCTGATCGGTGCAACAGCTATCGGTCGTGATCTTGGTCCGCGTGTATGCGCACGTATCCACACAGGTCTTACCGCTGACTGTACACAGCTGGATATCGGAGATTTCCCGCTTGTTGCAATCCCGGGCAGAGAGCAGAAGCACAATCAGCTGCTTATGACTCGTCCTGCATTTGGTGGTAATACCATCGCAACCATCGCTTGTCCTGATTTCCGTCCCCAGATGGCAACCGTTCGTCCGGGCGTTATGCAGAAGAAGGATAAGATCAAAGGTGCTAAGGCAAATATCGAGGAGTTCAATCCCGGATTTACTCCGAACAAGAACTATGTTGAGATCCTTGACATCGTTAAGGCTGTATCTGACGTAGTAGATATTCAGGATGCAAAGATCCTGGTATCCGGCGGCCGTGGCGTTGGTTCTCCGGAGAACTTCAAGATCCTGGAGGATCTGGCAGAGGCGATCGGTGGACAGGTTTCCTGCTCCCGTGCAGTTGTTGACTCCGGCTGGAAGCCGAAGGAGCTGCAGGTTGGACAGACCGGTAAGACAGTTCGTCCGCATGTTTACTTCGCAATCGGTATTTCCGGAGCGATCCAGCATGTTGCAGGTATGGAAGAGTCTGATATCATCATTGCGATCAACAAGGATGAGACAGCTCCGATCTTCGATGTTGCTGACTACGGTGTAGTTGGTGATCTGAACAAGGTCGTACCTGAGCTTACAAAGCAGATCCTGGAAGCTAAGGCTGCAAAGGCTAACGAGTAATCGTATCCGGCCTCGGCAAAACAGAGGAATACATACAGAAAGGGCACATCCCGCGGGATGTGCCCTTTTTCACGTCCGGATAAGCACAGCCGGACAGCTGTCGTCGTCGAACCGTGTTTCGTCGATCCATATTTAGGAATCGAAGAACTGCCGGCCATCATCGGTCATAAGACGTTCGGACTTCGGATACTCAAAGATATTCTGATTATCCCGGTTCTTTGCCAGATAGTCTGCGAACCTTCGTGCATACCACTTGGCCATGGGAAGGTTGTGCATCAGATAGTTTCCGCAGTTTACCGGAGATGCACCCGGGACGTCCTCTGACGCCTCAACGGACTGGAATGCTCCGAGAAGCAGATCCAGGATTTCCTTCGGTGCACGGTTTCCCTTCATAATAAGATAGAAGCCGGTAAGGCATCCCATGGGACCCCAGTAGATGATCTCATCCTTCCAGTCGGGGTCATTTCTCAGATATGTGGCGATGATATGCTCCAGAGTGTGCATGGCTGCAACATCAACAGCGGGTTCGCTGTTGGGCTTTGTAACTCTTATGTCATAGGTGGTGACCATCTCGCTGCCGAGGGTGTCGATCCGGCTGGTGAAGATCCCGGGGACGATCCGGGTGTGGTCAACTGTAAAGCTTGGAATAAGATCCATGTCTGTTTCTCCTTTCGAATGGATATAGCCTAGATGATATTTTACCACATTTTCGGCGAAATGGATTTTCGTTTTCGGGAAAGATCGCCCATAAATAGTATGAAGCTGAATTCCAGAGATACCCAGGAAAAATCCAAAATGACAGTAGACGAAACAAAGGTTCTGTGCTATAATCTTGTGGTTAATGGGCGAATGGGCCCAAAACGCAACATTTGAATGTCAGCGGACTCGGTGTACCGGAGAACTGGTTTGCCGTTGGGACGCGAAAATAGGAGGATATATATATGAGTTTAGCAGTTGAAAAACTGGAAGGCAGCATGGCTGATCTTACCATCACAGTTCCGGCAGAAGAGTTTACTAAGGCACTGAAGGGCGCTTACAACAAGTCAAAGGGCAAGTTCCAGATGGCTGGTTTCCGTAAGGGTAAGGTTCCTATGGCTTACATCGAGAAGATGTATGGCCCGGAGGTATTCTATGAGGATGCGGCAAATGATCTGATCAACCAGACCTACCCGGTTGAGGTTGAGGAGTGCGATCTTGACATCGTTTCCAGACCTGAGATCTCCGTAACACAGATCGAGAAGGGCAAGGACTTTATCTATGTAGCAAAGGTTGCGATCCGTCCTGAGGTTAAGCTGGGCGAGTACAAGGGTCTTGAGGTTGAGAAGGCTGACATCACCGTAACCGATGAAGAGGTTAAGGCTGAGATCGCCAAGACTCAGAAGGAGAACGGACGTAAGGTAGATGTTACAGATCGTCCGGCAAAGAATGATGACGAGGTTAAGATCGACTTCGAGGGCTTTGTTGAGGATACAGCATTCGAAGGCGGAAAGGGCGAGGATTACAAGCTGGTTCTCGGTTCCCATTCCTTCATCGATACCTTTGAGGATCAGATCGTTGGAAAGAGCGTTGGGGATGAGTTTGATGTAAATGTAACGTTCCCCGAGGATTATCAGGCTGAGAATCTTGCAGGTAAGCCGGCAGTATTCAAGGTTAAGCTGAAGAGCATCACTGAGACAACACTTCCTGAGCTGGATGATGAGTTTGCAAGCGAAGTATCCGCTTTCGATACATTTGCAGAGTATGAAGAGGATACACGCAAGACTCTGGAGCTCCGCAAGAAGGATGCAGCAGAGCGCGAGAAAGAGGGTAAGTGCATCGAGAAGCTGATCGAGGCTTCTGAGATGGAGATCCCCGAGCCCATGATCGAGCTTCAGCAGGAGCGTATGATGGAGGACTTTGATATGCGTCTGTCCTATCAGGGACTGAAGCTGGATCAGTATCTCCAGATCACAAAGCAGAGCCGCGAGGATATGATGGAGCAGATGAAGCCGGAGGCGATCACACGCATCAAGTCCAGCCTTGTTGTTGAGGCTGTAGCTGCGGCTGAGAACTTCGAAGTATCTGACGAAGAGGTTGATGAAGAGATCAAGAAGATGGCTGAGGCTTATCAGCTTGAAGTAGAAAAGTTTAAGGAGCTTGCAGGTGACAAGGAGCTGGATTCCATCCGCCGCGACCTGAAGAACCGCAAGGCGGTTAAGTTCCTGGCTGAAAACGCAAAGGAAGTCTGATCCTGGCAGGGGTGCAGGAGAAAGGAGAAGCGTATGGCATTAGTACCTACAGTCATAGAAACCAGCAGTCGCGGAGAGCGCGCGTATGACATTTATTCCAGACTTTTAAAGGAGCGTATCATTTTTCTCGGAGATGAGATCAATGATGTGACCGCAAGCCTGGTTGTTGCACAGCTGCTCTTCCTGGAGTCAGAGGATTCCACAAAGGACATCAATCTGTATATCAACAGTCCCGGTGGATCCGTGACCGCAGGTATGGCAATCTATGACACAATGAATTATATCAAATGTGACGTATCCACCATCTGTGTGGGAATGGCAGCCAGCATGGGTGCGTTCCTGCTTTCCGGTGGAGCAAAGGGCAAGCGTTTCGCGCTTCCCAATGCAGAGATCATGATCCATCAGCCGCTGGGCGGAATGCAGGGTCAGGCAACTGACATGCAGATCGCAGCAGCACACATCCAGCGTACAAAGGAGAATCTGTACCGGATCATGGCTGAGAACTGCGGAAAGTCCATCGAGGAACTGACCGAAGCATGTGAAAGAGATAACTGGAAGACCGCCGAGGAGGCCTGCGAGTTCGGGCTGATCGACAAGGTTGTTGCAAATCGTAAGTAGGGAGAACGACATTGGCAAATCGTACAGATGAGAAAAAAGTCAGATGTTCATTCTGTAATAAGTCTCAGGACCAGGTGCGCAAGCTGATCGCCGGCCCCGGGGTTTATATCTGTGATGAATGCATCGATATCTGCATGGAGATCATTGAGGATGATAACGCCAGAGAGCAGAACTCCGGCGAGATCAACCTTCTGAAACCCAAGGAGATCAAGGCATTCCTGGATGAGTATGTCATCGGTCAGGAGTCTGCAAAGAAGGCACTGTCCGTAGCTGTTTACAATCATTACAAGCGTGTACTGTCCGGAAGAACCTTTGATGTTGAGCTTCAGAAGAGTAATATCATCATGGCCGGACCCACCGGTTCCGGTAAGACATACCTGGCACAGACACTGGCCAAGCTGCTGAACGTGCCCTTCGCCATCGCGGATGCAACGACGCTCACAGAGGCCGGATATGTCGGTGAGGATGTGGAGAACATCCTGCTGAAGCTGATCCAGGCTGCAGATTATGATATCGAACGTGCAGAAAAGGGTATCGTCTATATAGACGAGATCGATAAGATCACAAAGAAGAGCGAAAATGTATCCATCACCCGAGATGTCTCCGGTGAGGGTGTACAGCAGGCACTTCTGAAGATCATTGAAGGAACCATGGCTTCCGTTCCGCCGCAGGGTGGAAGAAAGCATCCCCAGCAGGAGCTGATCCAGATTGACACCACAAACATCCTGTTCATCTGCGGCGGCGCATTTGACGGACTGGATAAGGTGATCGAGAACCGGATCGGAAAGAAGTCCATCGGTTTCAATGCGGAGATCGAGGATAAGAAGCTGGGCAACACCGGCGACATCCTGAAGCAGGTACAGCCGCAGGATTTTGTGAAATACGGTATTATCCCTGAGTTTGTGGGACGTGTTCCTGTGATCGTTACACTGGACCAGCTGGATGAGGACGCTCTGGTCAACATCCTGGTGAAGCCGAAGAGTGCTATCACAAAGCAGTATCAGAAGCTGTTTGAGCTGGATGATGTGGAGCTGAACTTCACAGAGGATGCACTTCGTGAGATCGCCAAGGAGGCGATGGATCGGAATACAGGTGCCCGCGGCCTTCGTGCCATCATGGAGAATGCGATGATGGATCTTATGTATGAGATCCCGTCAGATGATATGGTTCAGAGCTGTCTCATCACCAAGGAGACGGTCTGCGAGGGCGCCGAGCCGGAAAAGACCTATCGTGATAAGCCGAAGACGCATAAGAGCCGTGTTCATAAGGCAGACACTGCATCGAAACGTAACGCATAAAGAATTAACGCATAAAGAATAATAATACATGTTGCGACAGTTATACTGGGAAAAGGGGACGCTATGATCATAAAACAGGCAGAACTTGAAACTGTATGCGGCGTAACAAGCACGCTTCCGGAGCATGATGCTCCGGAGTTTGCTTTTGCCGGGAAATCAAATGTAGGGAAATCCACGCTGATCAATGGCCTTATGAATCGGAAAAATCTGGCCAGGACTTCCTCTCAGCCGGGAAAGACCCAGACCATAAACTTCTACAGGATCAATCAGGAGTTTTATTTTGTGGATCTTCCGGGATACGGGTACGCAAAGGTATCTGAGGCGGAGAAGGCAAAGTGGGGCAAGATGATCGAACGATACCTGGCAAAGAGCAGGACACTTCGGACGGTTTTTCTGCTGATCGATATCCGTCATGAACCCGGTGCAAATGATAAGCTGATGTATGACTGGGTATGTCAAAGCGGTTTTACACCGGTGATCGTAGCCACCAAGCTGGATAAGATCAAGAGGAGCCAGAAGGATAAGCAGGTCAAGCTGATCCGCACAGCCCTGGGCTGCGGCTCTGACGTTCGGATCATTCCCTATTCCTCCATGACGAAGCAGGGAAGAGATGAGATCCTCAGTTTTATGGAAGAACATATGGGAGAGCCCGAGAAAGGCGAATGATCTCTTGGCCTCCCGAATTAAAAAGTGCAGCTTCAGGGAAGATGATATGCTACCCTGTGCTGCACTTTTTTATGCGCTTTTATTCAGTCGTTTTGCTGATGCTCGGAGTCCGGATCCGGATTCGATCCCAGCTCGTTGATCAGATAGGAGTATATCTCGGTACTCTTGTTACGCCAGTTGTCGCAGATCGAGATGGCCAGACCGCGGGTGGGAACATTGAACTTCAGATCCAGAAGGGTATCCTTCCGTTCCTTGATGATGCAGTCTACCGTGTATTCCTGATTCTCATTGGGATAGTAGTCCGCATAGATCTCGGACTCATTCTTCAGGTTGATCCGTTCTTCCTTGAAGTAGTCCAGGATGTCCTGCTTTATGGGATCGGGAAGCCGGTTTTCGAAGTAGAACAGAGCTTCCTCACCCAGATTTGTGATCTTATAATGCTGTGTATCTCGGATGGTGCTGACGGATATAAAGCCTGCATCGATCATTTCGCTTAAGGATTCGTGGATGTTGAACAGGTTGGTGTAGCCGCGATCCAGAATAAAGCTGGTGAGCTGTGTGTTGGTCAGTGTGTATTCGTCGATTCGATCCAGCATATATAGGATTATGATCTTGTATAAAAATAAGCCGTCCATGGATAACCCCTTCCAAAATAGTATGTATAGGATACTCCACGATACCGGAAAAAGCAAGAAGCAGAAAGGTGAAAAAGAAGGTGAAATTTCAGAAAGCGTATGCTATAATGAGTTTTGGTAATCACCAATTCAAGGTAAATGCAGCGCATTTCACTGTGAATCCCATGTGAACAATCATACAATATATATGAGAGGTGAAGCTTATGGATTATAGTAAGCAGACGATTGCGGAGCTTCGTGAGATCGCAAAGGCGCGAGGACTTAGAAATGTATCCGCTCTGAAGAAGAAGGAACTGGTTGATCTTCTGGAAAATGTGGATAAAATGATCCGTCGTGAGGTTCCGGAAAAGAAGCCGGTTTCTGACGAGGTGAAGCCAACGCCTGCAGAGGCAAAGTCTGCGCCAAAGGAAGAGAAAGGTGCTTCACCGCGGAAAACGGCGAAGTCTGTGCCACAGGCCGCATCGAGGAACGAGTCGAAGGCTGAACCGCGGAATGAAGGAAAGTCTGCACCGCGGAATAATGCGAAGTCTGCGCCGCGGAACGACGCGAAGGCCGCGCCGAGGAACGAGTCGAAGGCTGTACCTCAGGTCGCACCACGGAACGAGTCGAAGGCTGCACCGCGTCCCGAGGCAGAGGGACAGGAGAAGATGGAAATCGTAGCTGCGGAAACGAAGGAACCGAGAGCCATGATCTATGATGGGCAGGAATACAATCCTGCACTTGCCAGTGGCATGCAGGCAGATGGTATCCTGGAGGTTATGGCCGAGGGCTTTGGCTTTATCCGAAGCGATAATTATATGCCCGGGGAAAAGGATATTTATGTTTCTCCGGCACAGATCCGTAAGTTCGGACTGAAGACGGGCGATATCATTTCCGGCCCGATCCGCAAAAGGATGCAGCCGACTGAGAAGTTCCAGGCGCTGCTTTATATCCAGACCATAAACGGACTGTTCCCGTCACAGGTGATGAAGCGCAAGCCCTTTGAGAGCCTGACTCCGATCTTCCCGGAAGACCGGATTCGCCTGGACTATAACGGAGCACCGGTATCTCTTCGGATCGTGGATCTGTTCTCCCCCATTGGAAAGGGTCAGAGAGGTATGATCGTATCTCCGCCGAAGGCAGGAAAGACCACGCTGTTAAAGCAGATCGCCAAGCGGATCAGTGTTGCGTACCCCGACATCCATGTGCTTGTGCTTCTGATCGACGAGCGGCCGGAGGAGGTTACGGATATTAAGGAGTCCATTACCGCATCGAATGCAGAGGTTATTTACTCCACATTTGACGAGCTTCCGGAGCATCACAAGAGAGTGTCGGAAATGGTGATCGAGCGGGCAAAGCGTATGGTAGAGTCGGGAAAGGATGTAGTGATCCTTCTGGACAGCCTTACCAGACTGGCCCGGGCTTATAACCTGACGGTAGCTCCCAGTGGAAGGACCCTGTCCGGCGGTCTTGACCCTGCAGCGCTTCATATGCCGAAGAAGTTCTTCGGAGCAGCAAGAAATATGCGCGAGGGAGGCAGCCTTACCATTTTGGCAACGGCACTGATCGAGACCGGCAGCCGTATGGATGATGTGGTATTCGAGGAGTTTAAGGGAACCGGTAATATGGAGCTTGTACTGAATCGGAGCCTGTCGGAGAGAAGAGTCTTCCCGGCCATTGACATCGCGAAGTCAGGAACCAGACGGGATGACCTGCTGCTTTCCATTGATGAAAGGGAGGTGCTGAATCTTCTTCATCAGCAGCTTCGAGGAACAAAATCGGAGGAAGCAACGGAGGAGATCATCAAGCTCTTCGGACGGACCCGAAATAATATGGAGTTTCTGGATTACGCCAGAAAGATGTTTGGACGGAACCTTCGCTGATTCGAGCAAAGATCGGTGCGAAAATAGTGCTTGCATTTCCCGGAAGCCTATGCTAAAATACAGAACGTTGCTGGTATAGGATCGAGGCATGCCCATCTGTGCGGTATGTAGAGTCCTATATAGGATCAGGAGTCACGAGGTTTTTAAAAAGATCTTGGACTTCTTTACGGAAAAAGGAGAGTTGACGAACATGAGAGATGGAATTCATCCGGATTATTATCAGGCAAAGGTTGTCTGCAACTGCGGAAATGAGTTTGTAACAGGTTCTACACAGAAGGAAATTCACGTAGAAATCTGCTCCAAGTGCCATTCCTTCTACACAGGTACACAGAAGGCTGCTAAGGCGCGTGGACGTATTGAACAGTTCAACAAGAAGTACGGCGTTCAGTAGCATACAGACTTGCGAAAAAAGGTTGAGGCGAAAGGTCTCAGCCTTTTTTCACATTTCCATTTTTTTCGTCACAGATCAGGCAAAAGACAAGGGACAGGAGATTATATGAAACAGGTACGCATCGGTGGACAGGCAGTGCTGGAGGGTATCATGATGAAGGGTCCCGCCAGCTATTCCCTGGCTGTCCGTAAGGCGGACGGAGAGATCGCGGTGGAGGTTACACCTTACCGTTCCTTCTGCGAACGGAAGGGTCTCTTAAGAGTTCCCATCGTCCGTGGAGTCATCAATTTTGTAGAATCGCTTTATATCGGCATCAAAACCCTGATGCATTCCTCCGAGTATGTTGAGGATGAGGAGGAAGAAGAGGAAGAAGAGAAGAAGGATGGTTCCGTAAAAGAGGGAGAGAAGCCGGAAAAGAAACCGGAAAAGAAACTGAGATCAGAGAAGACAGAGGAAGAGAAGGCGAAGGAAGAAAAGGAAAACAGAGGTTACATGATCGTGACGCTGCTGATCTCGCTGGCCTTTGCCATCGGTCTGTTTGTTCTGCTGCCGTCCTTCCTGGGAGGCCTTTTGCTGAAGGCCACAGACCGGCAATGGGTTGCGAACCTGGCAGAGGGTGTCCTCCGGCTGGTGATCTTCCTCGCCTATGTAGCCATTATCGCCCATGTACAGGAGATCAAGCGAACCTTCATGTATCATGGGGCCGAGCATAAAACCATCAACTGCCTCGAGGCAGGGGATGATCTCACCCCTGAAAATGTACTAAAGCACACCCGATTCCACAAGCGCTGTGGAACCAGCTTTGTATTTATCGTAATGATCATCAGTATCATCGTGTTTATGTTTGTGCATACGGATGTGATGTGGCTCAGACTGCTGTCCAGGATCCTGCTGATCCCGGTGATCGCAGGTCTTTCCTATGAGGTGCTCCAGTATGCGGGACGCCATGAAAATGCGTGCTCCCGGATCATGTCCGCGCCGGGACTCTGGGTGCAGCGGCTCACCACAAAGGAGCCGGATCTCGCCATGGCTGAGGTTGCCATCCGTGCGGTGGAAGAGGTGATCGATGTTCAGGAATACCTGGACTGCGTGAGAAATCATTCCTTCGAATAGCAGGTTGTTTCGTGTGGAACGATATGACTATGAGTTTGTGAGGACAGTATGACTTTGATCGAAGCGCTACATTTCGGCAGACAGCGACTGCAAAGTGCCGGAGTGCCGGATTATGAATATGATGCAAATGCGCTGCTGCAGTTTGCTTCCGGAAAGAATCTGTCGGTGATCCTGGGGGATCCCGGACAGGAACTGATGCCGGAGGCGGAAGCGGCTTACCGCGCATGCCTGTCCAGACGGGAGGAACGCGTCCCGCTCCAGCATATCCTGGGGGAGGTCTGCTTTTATGGTTACGACTTCCATGTGCGGGAAGGCGTACTGATCCCAAGAAGTGATACGGAGCACCTGGTGGAGCATGCGTTAGAGCTGGCACCGGACAGACCCGTTCGGTTTCTGGATCTTTGTACCGGAAGCGGCTGTGTCGGGATCGCTTTCCTGCTGGAGAGAAGAAGCGGGGGATATGAGGACGAGGGCGTTCTTACGGATATTTCTCCGGATGCACTTTCTCTGGCAAAGGAAAATGCGGCTCTTCTGCAGGCGGAAGTGACGGTGACGGAGTCCGACCTGTATGCCGGGCTTGCAGGACAGAGATTTGATCTGATCCTGTCCAATCCGCCATACATTTCCGCAAAGGATATGGAGGGGCTGATGCCGGAGGTGAGGCTGCATGACCCGAGGATCGCGCTGACGGATGAGGGGGACGGACTCTCCTTTTACCGGCGGATCATTGAAGGAGCGGAAGGGTACCTTGCACCGGGAGGCTGCGTGGCGTTGGAGATCGGCTGCGATCAGGGCGCGGCAGTAACGGAAATGTTAAGTGAAAAAGGCTTCCGGGAGGTTCAGTGCTTCAAGGACTATGCGGGTCTGAACCGCGTGGTTGCGGGACATTTGTAGTCGAAGAATGCCAAGGGGCAGAAGACCGGAGATCAGAGGAGAAGACATCAGAAAAGATGTTAGGATAAAGACCAGGATAAAGACCAGGATAGAAATAAGGGAGGAATCAACATGTTCGACCGTTTAGAGGAATTGGTGGAAAAGCTGAAGGCGATCCAGGAAGAGCTGTCGAAGCCGGATGTGGTAAATGATCAGGCACGTTTTAAGAAGCTGATGAAGGAGCAGAGCGACATCACTCCGATCGTTGAGAAATATCAGGAATACAAGCAGGCACAGCAGGATGTGGAGGACAGCCTTCAGATCATCGATGAAGAGTCGGATGAGGAAATGAAGGAGATGGCCCGTGAAGAGCTTTCCGACGCGAAGAAACGCATCGAGGCCTGCGAGCAGGATCTGAAGATCCTTCTGCTTCCCAAGGATGAAAATGATGACAAGAGCGTTGTGGTTGAGATCCGTGCAGGTGCAGGTGGAGATGAGGCGGCTCTTTTTGCCGGCGAGCTGTTCCGTATGTATCAGAAGTATGCGGATCATTTCCGCTGGCAGACCAATATCACCTCCGGAACAGAGACCGGGATCGGTGGGTTCAAGGAAGTGGTTTTTGAGATCACAGGAAAGGGCGCTTACTCTAAGTTGAAATATGAGAGTGGTGTACACCGCGTACAGCGTGTGCCGGAGACGGAGTCCGGCGGACGTATCCACACCTCCACGGCAACGGTTGCGATCATGCCTGAGGCTGAGGATGTAGATGTACAGATCGATGAGAAGGATATCCGTATTGATGTCATGCGTGCCTCCGGAAACGGCGGACAGTGTGTCAATACCACGGATTCTGCGGTACGTCTGACACATATGCCTACCGGCATCGTGATCTACAGCCAGACCGAGAAGTCGCAGATCCAGAACCGTGCAAAGGCTTTCGCACTGCTGCGCACGAAGCTGTATGATCTGGAGCTGCAGAAGGCACATGATGCCGAAGCGGCAGCAAGAAGAAGCCAGATCGGTACCGGTGACCGTTCCGAGAAGATCCGTACCTACAATTTCCCTCAGGGACGGGTAACAGATCATCGAATCAAGCTCACCAGCTATCAGCTGGAAAATGTACTGAACGGCGATCTGGATGAGTTTGTGGATGCACTTACCGCAGCCGACCAGGCAGCAAAGCTTGCGAATATGGATGGAACCGAGGCATAGAGCGTGACAAAGGGGACAGTCCCCATTGTCACGAAATCCCAGGATTTCGTGACAGAGGGGACTGTCCCCTTTGTCACGTTTTTTCTACTCATCCTTTTTTGGTGGATAAGGCTTTTTTTCATCGGTGAGGTCAAGCAGGTAATCTACACTGGTGTTATAGTATCTGGCAATCTGAGCAAGTAACTCTGCTGTCAGTCTCCGGCTGCCGCTTTCATAATGAGAATAGGTTCGTTGTGAAACATGCAGGATAGCGCCAAACTCGGTCTGTGTCATATCGTTGTCTTCTCTTAGATCTTGAATTCGTTGATATTTCATACCATACTACCTCCATGCTCTGATTATCACATAGAACGAATTGGACTTTGCTGATTTAGAACAAAACGGTCTAATTATGCGACGAATCAGACGGAAGAAAAAAGAATAGCACTGCCGGATGTTCTGTTGTAGAATAAAAGTGATACATTGTCGATGGGACAGAGAAGAGGTAGGCCAATGGATAATGGTACCCTTTATGCTCTTTTATATGTGGAGATCAATCTGGTCGCTGTCATTCTGGTGGGGATCATTGGCGTGAAAGCCAATGGAATGTCCAAGATGGTGGCCCAGAGAAATTTCACCATGTCCATCGGAGCGGAGATCCTTTTCTTCCTCTCCGACACTTTGTATGTCATGTCCGTTAACGGAGTGATTCCCCAGAGCGGCGCATTTACCATGGTGATGAAGACGATCTACTTCTTCTCCACCACGCTGATGTGCTATTTCTGGTTTGTGTATTTTGAGTATATGCAGGAATCTCCTTTTGTGGAGAATCGAAGGCGTGTGCGGATCTCCTCCATCCTGGTATGGATCATGGGCGCGCTTTTGATCATAAATGTATTCACGGGAATTCTGTTTTATGTGGATGAGGACGGCTACCATCGGGGAAAGCTGTTCCTGATCCAGTATGTCCTGTCATACGCTTATGTGCTTGTTACCTGTGCACGTGCGCTGGTGGGCGTGTTCCAGAAATCAAAGATCGCGAAGCGAAAGCTGCTGATCCTTCTGGCACTGTTCCCCATTGCGCCGGGAATCGCCGGGATCGTGCAGTTCCTGTATCCCAGTGTTCCCCTTGCGGCTGCGGCCCTGTCCATCGCGACGCTGCTCATGTATCTGAACTGGACGGATCAGGTGATCTCTGTGGATCCCCTGACAAGGCTGAACAATCGCAAGCGACTGCTGCACAGCTTTGAAATGTGGCAGAATTCGCCGGAGGACAGGAGTGTCATGTACCTCCTCATGGTGGACGCGGATAAGTTCAAGTCCATCAATGATACCTACGGACATATCGAAGGAGATGCGGCCCTGATCCGCATCGCAGACGCGCTTCGGCTGGCGTGTGCTGAATACTACAGAAAAACCAGCATCTCCAGATACGGCGGGGATGAGTTTGCTGTTCTGGCCTGGGCGGATGTGTCCGACGGGGCGGAAAGAGTACGGGGGCTGGAGGGAAATATCCAGAAGCATCTGGAGGCGCTGAATGATGAGGCGAACACACCCTATCGTGTGTCCGTCAGCATCGGAATTGCCCGGTCGGAATCCGGGGACACTCTGGAGAAACTGATAGCCAGAGCGGATGGACTGCTTTATGAGGCAAAACGGAGGTAAAGATTATGTGGATCGCAATCGGAGTCGGAGGGGGAGTGCTCCTGCTGCTCATCATCATTGCACTGGTTTCCTATAACCGGTTTGTAAAGCTGAGTACCAAGGCGGATGAGGCCTTCTCCACAATGGATATCTATCTGGTCAAGCGCTGGGAGCTGATCCCCAAGCTGGTGGATACGGTGAAGGGATATATGGCCCATGAAAGGGAAACGCTGGTGCAGGTGGCAAATCTCAGGAATCAGTCCTATGACGGAATGACTGACTCGGACAAGATCAGGACCAATACGGAGCTTTCCAGAAATCTGGGCCGGATCGTGGCAGTGGCAGAGGACAATCCGGACCTGAAGGCAAGTGAGAATTTCCTGCAGCTGAGTCAGATGCTGTATCAGGTGGAGGATGAGATCGCTCAGTCCAGAAAGTATTATAATGCAGTGATCCGGAAGTATAACACGGCAGTTGCTACATTTCCGGGGATGCTCTTTGCGGGCATGTTCGGATTTCATAAGAAGGAAATGTATGAGGCAGAACCGCTTCAGCGTTCTGACGTGAAGATACAGATCTGAAAAGAGGGGGAGACTGAAGTATGAAGAAACACGTGAACGTTCGGATCATAAGAGCGACGGCCGCCATTCTGGTCACGCTGCTGTTTCTTTTGATGCCGGCTCAGGTCTGCTTCGCGGAGGGCGAGGAGACGCAGGAGAGCACGACGCCCAGCCAGGATAAACGGTACCAGAATAATAAATTCACTATAGATAAATTTGATGTTCACGTGAAGGTGAACGAAAACAATACGCTGGATATCACGGAGACCATCACGGCCATGTTCCTTCAGGCCCAGCATGGTATCTACAGAGACATCCCGCTGAACAACACGGTCAAGCGGCAGGACGGCACCACAACCAGGAATCATACCCGCGTTACGGATATTTCCGTCAGCGAGAATTATGAGTCGAGTAATGAGGACGGTATGATCCATCTGAAGATCGGGGATCCGGATGATACCGTGACCGGAGAAAAGACCTATGTCATAGGCTATAACTATAACCTGGGAAAAGATCCCCTGGAGGGGAAGGATGAGTTCTATTTCAACCTCATCGGTTCCGGCTGGACCACAGCCATCGGAAATGTAACGTTTACCATCGAGATGCCGAAGGACTTTGATCCGAAGAGCCTTGGCTTTTCTTCGGGCTGGGTCAATACCGCAGGGAGTGATCTTACAACATGGGATGTGAAGGGACGGACCATCACCGGAAGCTATCATGGCATTCTGGAACCGGGTCAGGCCCTTACCGTTCGTCTGGAGCTTCCGGACGGTTATTTCGTTGATGCGGGACTGGAGAATACGGTGATGGATATCATCTGCTTTTCCATTCCCATTCTTGGCCTGATCATTTCATTCCTTCTCTGGTTCAGATTCGGTAAGGATGATATGGTGGTGGATACGGTGGAATTCTATCCTCCGGATGGGATCAACAGTCTTGAAACAGGCTTCTTATATCGAGGCCGTGCCGTGGGATCGGATGTGACATCACTGCTCATCTATCTTGCAAATCGGGGCTATATCCGGATCGAAGAGACGGAAGAGAAGGGACTGTTTAAAAAGAAGGAGACTTTCCGCTTTGTAAAGCTGAAGGATTATGACGGGGATGATAAGAACGAGGAGGAGTTTATGGAGGGTCTCTTCGGTGGAAGTGACTCGGTGACTGCAGGTGCGCTTTATAATTCCTTCTACTTAACTACAAATAAGATCCTGACGCATGAGAACCGTAAGGAGCACATGCATCAGGTGTTTGACAAGACGACCGGGTCCAAGTCGGCGGTGATCCTGCTTCTGATACTTATTTCGTCGGTGGCGATCTTCGTTCCGCCGATCCTTACCTATGACACCATCCTGACACTGCCCTTCGCACTGTTCCCGATCCTGGGCTTCGGAATCTTCTTTTCCATGGTGCTTGGAGGAAAAGGGAAGGGCAGATCAAAGGGAAAGATGAACAGGGGATGCGGCACATTTATCTTTGGGCTGATCTTCGCGGTTGCTTTCGGAGTTGCGCCTGTCGCCGCGCTGATCTTCCCGATGCTTGTCGAAAATGCGCTTCATATGGTGGGCTTCCTGGTGGGCTTCGCCTGCATCTTCGGAATGGTTCTCTTCTTAACCTATATGCCGAAGCGTACACCCTATGGCATTACCATGCTGGGACGCATCGAGGGCTTCCGGAACTTCCTGGAGACGGCGGAGAAGGAACAGCTGGAGCAGATGGTCCTGCAGGATCCGAAGTACTTCTATAACATACTTCCCTATACCTATGTGCTGGGTGTGTCTGATAAGTGGATGAAAAAGTTTGAAACGATCCAGATGCAGGCTCCGGACTGGTATGGAGGCTATTATTACGATATGCATACCTTCAGCGATCGTATGGATCGCACCATGGAGACGGCAACACGCGCCATGACTTCTTCACCTTCGGAAAGCTCCGGAGGCTCCGGCGGAGGCGGCGGAGGCGGCTTTTCCGGAGGAGGCTCCGGTGGAGGCGGAGGCGGCTCCTGGTAGGGCCGGAAAAAAAGATTTGAAAAAAAGTTAAAAAAGTTGTTGACATACCGTAAAACGGGTGGTAATATGTAAAAGCTGTCGCACGAAAGACATCAAGTAACAGCAAGAAAGCGGCGGCTTTTATATTGTTCTTTCACAATTTAATACCACAACAACCCCGAAAAATTC
>CADAXW010000014.1 GCA_902792005.1 uncultured Lachnospiraceae bacterium | reverse complement strand
CCTATGCCATGTTCATGAGCCCCGTGGATAAAGAAAAGTATCCTGAGATCAAACAGGAATACCGCTTCGAAAAGATCAGTTCGGAGTGAAACGTGACAACGGGGACAGTCCCCATTGTCACGTTTTCCCGGGAAAACGTGACAAAAGGGACTGTCCCCGTTGTCACGCTTTTTGATTGACAGAAGGGTTTGCAAAATCTATACTATATTTGGTCTTGGTTTTTTTAGAGAAAATGACCGTCAATAATAACTTGTGAAAGAGGAACGCGAAAGGAGAGGGAAATGAAGAAGAGCTTGAAGAGCTGGAAGAGTATTCTGCTTGCAGGTGCTATGGCGCTGAGCGCAGTGGCTTCAATACCGACAAAGGGTGTCGAAGCGTCCACATTACCGATCGGACAGGGAGGAACATTTGTCTTTAATAAGGTAATGGTAATCAAGGATGATAGTAATAATGGTGGTAAGGATTCTTACTACACGATGAATATCAAAAAGTCCGGTTACTTTGAGATCCATTGTGTTACGAACAGTCTTGATGCTTTGGAGATTCGGGATGAAGATAACAATGCAGTGTATGATGTCCGGTGGTATGGCGGCGGTGAAGGAAAGCGCAAGTATCTGAGAGCAGGAAAATATTCCGTTCGTGCCCGTGGTTGGGATGATTGTGAATGTGTATTCTACTGGTATGATGCAAACGAGACATTTGCAGACGGATTCACAAAGAATAATGACTCTGAGGATACACCGACCGTGATCACAGCCGATAAACTGACCGGTGCAAAGTGGACCGGAATGTTCAGTACCAATGATGATTATGATTGGTATAAGTTCACAATGAAGAACAAAGGAAAGCTTACTTTTTCGCTTTCTGAGAAGACTCCGGATATCGGCTTAAAGTATATGCTGACCACCGCAAATGGAAGAGTTGTGGCTGACTCGGCATCCAATCAGCTGGAAAATGGAAAGACCACATTTACGCTGGCAAAGGGAACCTACAAATTACGTATCTCCAAAGAAAACAGTGGGATCTATAACTTCAAGATGAAGGCTACCTATCCTTCCATCTACACATGGAAGAAAACTGCCAAGGGCAAAATGTATGTTGATCAGTACGGCAAGTACATCAAGAATACCTGGAAGAAGATCAACGGCAAGTGGTACTATTTCAAGAAGAATGGTATCATGAAGACAGGCTGGCTCACATTGAACGGTAAGAAGTATTATCTCGCAGCAAGTGGTGCCAGAGTGACCGGACTCAAGGTGATCAAGGGTAAGAAGTATTGCTTTGGCGCATCGGGTGCGATGCTGAAGGGCTTTAGAAAGATCAGTGGAAGCAAGTACTACTTCGATAAGAAGACAGGTGCTGCACTGAAGGGCTGGCAGAAGATCAGCGGCAAGTGGTATTACTTTGATCCGAGTACAAAGGAAATGTATACCGGTGGTCATTACATCAAAGGAAAGTATTATTTCTTTAGCTATAGCACAGGCGTACTTCAGTAAAGGACGCAGGTGACACAAAAGCGCACTGAATTATCAGTGCGCTTTTGTTATGCCATGATATCCTTGTCGCCTTCATTCAAACAATGGTATAATTATAAGGCGAGTGACGGCGGGCGTGACAACGGGGACAGTCCCCATTGTCACGTTTTCCCAGGATTTCGTGACAATGGGGACTGTCCCCGTTGTCACGCAAAAGGGAAACTGCAGCTATCGGGAGGTGATCCTATGGCGGAATGCAAGGTGTGCTATCGGCACTGTAATATACCTGAGGGCGGATATGGTTTCTGCGGGGTCAGAACCTGCAGGGACGGTTTTGTTGTGCCGGAAAACTATGGGCGTGTTACCGCACTTGCGCTGGATCCCATCGAGAAGAAGCCGCTGCATCGGTTCCATCCCGGCTCCTACATCCTTTCCGTCGGGAGTTATGGCTGCAATCTGCGCTGTCCCTTCTGTCAGAATTATGAGATCTCCTGGTCCGAGGAGGTAAGGGACCGGAAGGAGGACTCCGAGTATATGACGCCGGAGACGGTGGCAGATGCGGCGGAATTCTACCGGAGCCGCGGAAATATCGGCGTCGCCTTTACCTACAACGAACCACTGGTGTGCTACGAATTTGTCCGGGACACGGCGAAACTGGTGGCAGAGCGGGGTATGAAAAATGTTCTGGTTTCCAACGGCATGGCGGAGCTGTCCGTTCTGGAGGAGATCATCCCCTACATCCATGCCATGAATATCGATCTGAAGGGCTTTACAGACGGGTACTATCGGGATCTCCTTCAGGGGAACCGCCCCATGGTGATGGACTTCATCCGGGAAGCGGTAAAGCACTGTCACGTGGAGCTCACCACGCTGATCATTCCGGGGGAAAATGATACGACAACGGAAATGGATGCACTTAGCGCCTGGATCAGTGAACTGAAGGACGGAGAGGGAAACCGCATCGGACAGGAGATTCCTCTTCATATCTCCAGATTCTTTCCAAGGTTCAAAATGACAGACCGGGATGCCACCTCCGTTAAGCTGATCTACCGGCTGAAGGAAATCGCGGAGAAGCACCTGAAATATGTATATACCGGAAATTGCTGAATCGCCACAAGTCGCGATTTTGCGAAGCAAAATCGCGGTCCCGAGCGAAGCGAGGGATGCCGCCGCGAAGCGGCGACGCGGTTGCGAAGCAACCGGGCAAAACTGCGAAGCAGTTTTGTGCACAGCTGGGGACAGCGCAGGCTGATATGAAAACGGTGGTTCGTTATCAAGGAGGAGGTATTTATCTATGTCGATCGTTGCTGCATTTATGGTTCCGCATCCACCCCTCATCATCCCTGCAGTGGGGCAGGGACGTGAAGAGGAGGTTCGGGAAACCATCGATTCCTATCTGGCCGTGGCGGAGGAGATCGCCAAGGCACGGCCGGAGACCATCATCATTTCCAGTCCCCATGCAACCATGTATTCGGATTATTTCCATATTTCGCCCGGCTACACTGCAAAGGGAAACTTCGGTGATTTCGGCGCACGTCAGGTCAGCTTTGATGTGAAGTATGATGTGTCCCTCCGTGAGAGGATCTGCCAGCTGGCAGAGGAGGCGGACTTTCCCGCCGGCATCCTGGGGGAGAGGAAGCCTGCCCTGGATCACGGCACCATGGTTCCCCTCTACTTCATCCGGCAAAAATACACGGACTTTAAGCTGATCCGCATCGGTCTTTCGGGACTGGGGCTTGCGGATCATTACCGCCTGGGAGAGATGATCCGGCAGGCAGTGGAGGAATCGGGACGGCGCGTGGTCTATGTGGCCAGCGGCGATCTGTCCCACAAGCTTCAGGATTACGGCCCCTACGGCTTTGCTCCGGAGGGCCCGGAGTATGATCAGAGGATCATGGATACGGCGGGAAGAGGCGCATTTGATGAAATGTTGCGCTTCGACGAGAACTTCTGCGACAGGGCTGCGGAGTGCGGCCATCGTTCCTTTGTCATGATGGCGGGAGCGCTGGACGGAGTATCGGTCAGCACCAGGGTCTACTCCCATCAGGACGTGACCGGCGTGGGATACGGAATCTGTTCCTTCTACCCGGGAGAAAAGGATCCGGGACGACATTTCCGGGAGGCCTATCTAAGGGAGCAGGAGGAGAAGGCCCGATCAGGCATGGAGAGCGCGGATGCCTACGTGCGGCTGGCCAGAGCGTCTCTGGAAAGCTATATCCTGCGACGGGAAACCATACATGTTCCGGAGGGACTTCCCCCGGAAATGTACCGCAACAGGGCGGGAGCCTTTGTGTCCATTCATAAGGAGGGACGGCTGCGGGGCTGCATCGGGACCATCTTGCCCACGGAGGAGTCCGTGGCCATGGAGATCATACAGAATGCCATCAGCGCATCCACCCGGGATCCCCGTTTTGATCCCATCCGCCCGGAGGAACTGCCTCTGCTGGAGATCAATGTGGACGTGCTGGGAGAACCGGAGGATATAGATTCTCCGGACCAGCTGGATGTGAAGCGGTACGGCGTCATCGTCACCCGGGGGCGGAGAAGAGGACTTCTCCTTCCGGATCTGGAGGGCGTTGACACGGTGGAGGAGCAGATCGATATCGCCAAACGGAAGGCCGGGATCGATGAAGATGAGGAAGTGAAGCTGCAGCGGTTTGAGGTGATCAGACATAAATGAAAACGTTTCAATCGGCACTTACAAACTTCATGAATGACTTTGCCAGCCGGGATGCGGTGTGCCATCTGGCAGACCAGGGCCTTACGGTAACGGAGATCTGCGGAAAGCTGCAGTTTCCCACCAAAAAGGAGCTGGTGACGGAAATGGTGTGGAAGCACTATCTGGACACCGGACGGATCCGTCTGGAGGAACCGACGGACAAACCCCGGAGGAAGGTGACCTATGTCCGGGAGCAGGGGCTCTATGGGCGAAGCAGCATGCGACAGGTGGTGGAAGAGATTCCGGCCACGGGGGATGCGTATGCAGAGTGTCATTTCGGCAGGGAGATCTACAAGGATAAAGACGGCTTCTTTCGCAGGCTGGAGGGACTGCCGAAAGAGGATCTGGAGTATGTACGGGATCTGCCCTGGCCGCTGGAACCGGTATGGCATGTGAAGGACGAAAGGCTGGAACGGATCCTGCAGGCGCTGGACATAAAACGTGAGAAGAACGCTGAATAGAAAGAGGAAAACCTTCCGGTTCCAGTGGAGATCCGAGGAGGTTGATGTACCTCTGATGCATGAAACAAGGACCGGCTACGTGAATGCCATGACAAGGGAAGAGTGGGAAAATGTCAGAAAATCATAATGGATCAGAAGAGGTGGTTCTTTCCTTCCCCCATAAGGACTGTGTCCTTGTGGGTGGGCAGACAAAGGAGGAGCAGGGCACTGAGGAACGGTTTATCGATCCGGCGCTGGAAACGGAGGAGATCCGCCGGATGTTCCAGCCTAAGGTGCTGACGAATGCAATCCGTTTCACGCCGGAGGGGGAAACTCCGGTCAATTCCATAGATGACGATGATAATATCCTGGTGAAGGGAAACAATCTCATCGCGCTTTCCTCCATGAGACCAAGATATGAGAATAAAGTGAAAATGTCGTACTGGGACGTTCCCTATAATACGGGATCAGACAGTTTTCAGTATAATGACAGGTTCTCCAGGAGTACCTGGCTGGTCTTTATGAAAAACAGAGTGGAGCAGGTGCTGCCGCTGCTGGATCCGGTGGACGGTGTTCTGCTGATCCAGTGCAGCGGTCATCACTATGCCTATCTGAAGGTCCTGCTGGACGAGATCGTCGGGAACTATGTCATGACCTTCCATGTGCTGGTGCGGCATCCGGATCGGACACTGACGGCGGATAAGGAATATAATGATGTAGTGGAGTATATTCTGGTTTATTCCAAGTCCCCATCCTTTAAAATGCCGAAGATCGCCGTGGAAAAAACAATGGATGATTATGAATGGGTGGTTGAGGAGCTGACCGGCGGCAGGGAAATGGAGTTCGACGGGCGGAAGGCATGGGTCTTCGAGCCGGGAGAGTATGAGCTGAAGAAAACCGCGCCGTCTGAGGAAAACTTTAAAATCATGACCATCCGGGGAACCATTAAGGAGAAGGTATCCTCGGGCCGGTTCTATGTAAAATACCTGAAGCCTCTGGAGAAGGACTATCCTCCGAAGACTCTTTTTAAGGTGGAAAATATCGGGGATGACATGTACGACTTTAGATATTTCTATCTGCCGCCCATAGGTAATAAGAACGGTGCATACCTGCAGGGGATGCCCGTTTCCTCCAAGGTGACCTATAAGCCCTATCCGAACTTTCTTGATTTCGTTCAGAGCTACAACACCGTTAATCATGAGGGGATGGTTGAGTTTCGGAATGGAAAGAAGCCGGAGGATCTGATGGCATATCTGATGGAGATCTTTACGGAAGAAGGTGACCTGGTCCTGGATGCATTTGCAGGCTCCGGAACCACAGGCGCAGTTGCCCTGAAGCGGAATCGGCGGTTTATTCTCTGTGAACAGATGGATTATATCAGGGATATTACGTGCGCCCGTCTGAAGGCTGTGATCCGGGGAGAAGAGAAGGATGCTCTTCAGGAGCAGGAGAACGCAGGCGGCGGAACATTTGTCTATTTTGAAGTGAAAGAAGCAGGTCAGACGTATGTGAATATGGACGAAATAGAAGCTCCGGAGTATGCTGTTTCGGAAACGGAAAAAGCATTCTCACAGAGCTTCTATAAGAACTAAACACTACTTTTTATTTCTTCCCTTCAGGAAAGGAATGAACTCACCACGGTTATTGATAAAACCGTTTTTCTTCATGTATTCCAGCTCGGCATCGGCCAGTCGACGGACAAAGGGCTCCGTCATTCCGGCGTTTTCAACGATGAACTGGATCATTTCCGCATCATCAACGACTGCCGGTTCCGGCGATGTCAGAAATACGGCATCCGGATCCACATTTACACCGGTTTTGTCAAAATAGAGATTCTGAATCCGAACAAACTTATCGGCTGCGTCCAGACTGCATCCGGTTTCTTTGGACAGGCATTTTGTCAGATCGACTAAATCAAGATATTTCAAATGTATCCCCCTCCTCTCATAGATTTAGGTAAGATGATTATATCATGTTCCTGCGGTTTGGTAAATAATCGAAACATTTTTTTGGTGGTGTTTCATTTTTTACACATCCCTTTTGTTATCCTTAAATCAGGGTAAACTCAGGGACATCTGTCCTCAGCAAAAAAGAGAAAAAAAACGGAACAAGATCAGTGAAACAGGGGCAGACGCTCTGGTGGTTTCCGGAGATATCTTTGATACGAAGAGACCATCCATCATAGCAAAAAAACTGTATTATTCCTTCCTTGCATCTCTTCTGAAAACGGACTGCAGAAATGTGGTTGTGGTCGGAGGGAATCATGATTCCGGAGATCTTCTGGATGTTGCCAGGGAGCTGGCGGAGCCGCTGAACATTCACGTGGTGGGAAGCATTGAAAACAGAACCCCTGAGGAGATGATCTTTATGCTGAAGGATCAGAATGGGGAGTGCGGTGCCATTCTGGCAGCGGTACCTTTTCTGAGCGACATGGAGCTTCACAATTTTTATACCGAAGACTGTGACGATAAGACCTTCTCGGATATTGCATATGCTGCATATTATCAGACCATCCTTGCAGAGGTGGAAAAGAGAAAGCAGCAGGTGAAACAGGAAACCGGCCGGGAGGTACCGGTGATCCTTACCGGGCATCTGTATGCTGCAGGTCTGGAAGGCCGTTACGGAGAAGCGGGTGATGACGAGGCGGAGCTTAAGACAGATGACGGTATCAAGACCCTTGACTATGTGGGAAAGCTGGGAAAGGTTCACTCCCATGTGTTCCCGAAGGAGTTTACCTACGTGGCTCTGGGGCATATCCATTATTCCACCAGAGTTGGTGGAGAAAACAGGATCCGCTATTCCGGTTCTCCCTTCGTTATGGGCTTTGACGAGGCAAGAACAAAGCATCACATCCTTCAGGTTGATTTTGAAGAGCAGGAAGAGGATGGGGGATTTGAACCACGGGTGAAACCCATCCGGACTCCGGAAAATGTATTGTTCCGCCTTCTGGAGGGAACGAAAGAAAAGATCCTGGATGATCTCCGGGAAATCATCAGCAATACAGAGGAAAAAAGAAAGACCTTCATTGAACTTCGTTACCGTTCAGAGGATTCTACGGCTCTGAGGGCTGCCGTGGATGAGCTGACCATTCCGGATCATATCCAGATCGTAAGCTGGAAATCCCTGAAGGGAACCGAGAATTCCCATGTAGGACTTGATAAGGATTATTCCATGGAGGAAATGAAGAAGATCGAAATGGATGAGATCGTAAGGACTCTGGCTGAGAAGACATTTCCGTTCTCTGTTAAAGCCGAGCCCATTCAGAAGAATTATAAGAAGGCCATGGACAATCTGAAGAGAGAGTATAAGGAAAAGGCAAAGCCTGCAGATCAAAAGCTGACCAAAGAAGAAAAAGAGGCGCTGGAGCAGGAAAAGAAGGAAAAGCTGGAGCAGCTGGAACAGCAGATGAAACAGGAGCTGGAGCAGGAAAGAGAAAAGCATAATGCATATCTGAAGGAACTCAGCGAAAAAATCCTTCCCATCTTCCGACAGGCGGAGGATGATGTAAAGAATCAGAAGGAATAGCATAGAATAGATATAGAATAGATATAGAACAGATATTGAACAGGAGGATATCAGACATGAAGATCCTTAAGCTTGAATTTGAGAATATCAATGCATATAAAAAGCACTATGTACTGGATTTTACGGATCCCGAATTTGATGACAACAATAATCAGTTTGTGATCTGTGGTGAGACGGCGGCCGGAAAGACTACCATTCTGGATGTGATCACGCTGGCACTTTACGGAAAAACTCCACGCCAGGAGACAATGAAAGGAACTGATAATGAAGTAATGAACAGGAACTGTGGCTTCTGCAGTGCTGCCATTACCTATTCCTGTGACAGCGGGGTATATACGAGCAGGTTTTATCAGCATAGAGCAAACAAGTCTCCAAAGGGGGCTCTTCAAAGTCCGGACTGCGAGATCATTGAGATCATTGACGAGAATACCAGGAACGTGATCCAGAAGGGGTCCAACGCTAAGGATATGGCGGCGAAGAATGAGGAACACATCGGTCTCAGCTACGAGCAGTTTATTCGTGCCGTTCTGATCCCTCAGGGTGCATTTACACTGTTTCTGAAAAGTGATGACCGGGAAAAGGCGGCCATTCTTGCAAAGGTCAGTGGAACCGAGCACTATAAGAAGATCGGTGAAAACATAAGAGAACTGTGTGATCAGGTTTCGAAGGATTATGAGCTTCTGAATCAGCAGTTCGAAGGGATCGAGGTGCTGTCTCCTGAGGATGTTGCGTCCGCTAATGCAGAGCTGGACACTCTGACGAAGGATGTGGAGGCTGCCGGGAAGGATATTACAGACCTGCAGACGAAGATCGACTGGAGAAAGAGATCCGATGAGGTGGATCAGGAGCTTACGAAGGCAAAGAATGACCTGAAGGTGGCAGAGGAAGAAGAGAAGAACTTTGCCGCGGAACGGGAGGTTCTGGAAAAGGCGGAGAAGGCGGAGCGCTGCAATGAAGCCTACGGGAAGCTGGAGACGCTGAAGCAAAGCGATGCGACGGACAAAAAGGACCTGGGAGAGGCTGAGGAGGCTATCCCGGAGCTGGAGAAGGCAAAACGCGATGCTGAGGAGCTTGTGAAAACCTGCCAGAAGGATCTGGAAGAGACAAAAAAGCAGGGGACGGAGAAGCGAAGCCTTTTGAAGCAGGTCAGTGAACTGGATCTGAGAATTGAAGGGGGCGAAAACGCGGTAAAGGAAAAAGCGTTGTTCGTAGAAAAAGCACGTGCCCAGCTTGATCAGAAGAAAGAGCAGATCAGACAACTGGATCAGAAGATCTCGGATCTGACGGGTAAGGTTAAAACGGCCCGGGACTACATCAGGGACAATGCAAAGGATGCGGATCTTGGCTCCAAGATCTCTGTTCTGAAGGTGAATCTGGATCTGCTGAAGGAGGCAGTCGAGAAGGAGAAGAAGGCACTTGACCTGGCTGCAGCCGGTAAGGTCGATCTTGAAAAAGCCAGGACAGAACAGAAAGAGCATGAGGACCGGATCCGTGAGCTTTACGGGAAACTCCATCAGCTGGTAGATCAGAATCATGCTATAATCGCAGGAATACTCAGTGAAGGCCTTACGGACGGGTGCTCCTGTCCGGTTTGCGGTAAGGTGTATCATGTGGATCAGTCAGATGAGCATGTTCATGATGAGACTCCTTCCGGTGGAAAAGAGGAGCATGATCATGATGCGATTTCATCCGAAGAGAATACGGAGGAGAAGAAGGAAGTCTCCATCAATGTGGCATCTATCAGCGCCGAGATCAAGGAGGCTGAAAAGCAGCATCAGGACGCTCTGAATAAAGTCGTTCAGCTTGAAAAGGATATTCAGGATGCAGAGGAAACTGCAAAGAGTGAAGGGGAAAAGAAGAACAAGCTGACCGGGGACATCAACGAGGCAGTGGAGCCCTGGAGCCTCGCGCTGGATACGTCTTCGGAAGGGCTGGATGATTCAGCGGATAAGATCATCGAAAGTCTTCAGGAAAAGGCAGATAGTTATAGTAAGACAAAGGAGAGTCTGGCAGAAGATGAGAAGGCACTGGAGAGTGCAAAGGCGACGCGTGCAGGTGTCAATCTGGACGGGGCTGAGTCGGAAGTAAGATCCACAGAGAAAGCCTGCGATGTAGCAAGTGCAAGTCTTTCCAGCCTGCGAAGTCAGAGAAAGAAACTGTTTGGTGATCAGAAGGTCGATGCTGCGGAGAGGGCGCTTGAAACGGAACTGAAGGCGGCGCAGGAGGCGCTGGACAATGCGCGTCAGTCAGAAACAAAGGCAGCTGGAGATCTCCGCGATCAGAAGACAAAGAAGGAACTTACAGAGAAGCGGATCGAACAGAGAAAAACGGAGATGGAAGAAGCAGAGAAGCGGCTCCTCGATATGCTTCAGAAAAATGGTTTTGCCACCGAGCAGGAGTATCTTGCAGCGCACAGGGATGAGGAAAAGATTGCCTCCGGTCGGGCGAGACGGAAGGAGATCGACGATGCCCTCCTGACCTGTGGTGAAAAGGTAAAAGCTGCGGAAGAAAAACGGGCAAAAACGGATCAGGAGGAAGTCCGTACGGAGAAGCAGCTTACAGAACTGGAAACCGAAAAAGATGACGCTCAGAAACGCTTCAAGGATGCATCTGAGAAAACCGGAGAGATCCGAAATAAGCTGACGGCCAATGAGGAACAGAAAAAGAAGAAAGATGCGCTGAGTGTTAGTCTGAAGGATTCCCTGGAGAAGAAGGAGCTGTATGATAATATCCAGAAAATGGTAGGAAAACAGGATGGATCGGATTTCGAGACATTTGTCCAGACCATTGCGATGAATAATCTGATCATCACGGCGAATAAGTATATGGAGTCTCTTCAGCCGAACTACAAACTGGTGGTGGAGCCGGGGACCATGAACATAGAGATCAGTGAGGATGATGTGGTCCGTCCCATCTCCAACACCAGCGGTGGTGAGTCATTCCTGATCAGTCTCGCACTTGCCATGGCCATGTCCGAGCTGGCCGGGAAGAAGGGCAAGGTCGGGGCACTGTTCCTGGATGAGGGCTTCGGTTCCCTGAGCGGAGAACCCCTTAGAGATGCCATTGATTCCCTTAAGCAGATGGGAAGCTCGGGAATGCTTCTTGGAATCATTACCCATGTACAAACCGTTATCGATGAGTTCAGTCTGAAGTTGGAAGCAAAAAAGCTGAAAAACCAGACATTTCTGTCAGGCCCCGGTGTACATCTGGCGGATGAGTAGGGGTATGGAATGCGTATCGACAAGGTTGACCGGCAGCGTTCGGCCAGCCTTGTTTTCGTTTACTATTGGCGCAGCATATAGTAAAATACTGTCATGAGAGAAGGTGTACTATGGAGATAAAAAAGATCTATTTTGATATGGACGGAGTGCTGGCAGACTTTGAACGTGGGGTTCGGGAGCTGTGCGGGATGGAGTCCCGCTCCGTAAACAGAGACGATGATCCGGGATATGATGATCTTATGTGGGAGAGGATCCGGAGCGTGGAACATTTTTATGATAAGCTGGAGACGATCCCGGAGGGAGAAGCTCTGTTCCGCTCTCTCTATACGTGCTTCGGAGATCGATGTGAGATCCTGACCGGAATCCCGAAGCCGAAAAGAGGGGTCGAGTCTGCAGCAGAGGACAAGGTTCGGTGGGTTCACCGGATTCTTGATCCGGAGGTTGTGGTACATACGGTTCTTCGAAGAGAGAAGCCGCAGTATTGCAGCGGGAAGGACTGCATCCTGATCGATGATTATTCAGTTAACATCGAGGCCTGGGAAGCCATGGGTGGAACAGGGATCTTATATGAGAACAAAGAAAAAACACTGGATCGGATGAGGGAGATCGTGAACATGGATACAAAGAAGATACTTGCAGCCTGTGACCATACGCTGCTTCGCCAGGAGGCTGTCTGGGAAGATGTGCGTCAGATCCTGGATGATACAAAGCGTTTTTCCACGGCATCGGCCTGCATATCGCCCTGCTTTGTGAAGCGGGCCAAGGAGTATGTGGGAGATGCGGTGAAGATCTGTACCGTCATTGGCTTTCCGAACGGAACCCAGAGCACTGCGGCAAAGGTGTTCGAGACCCGGGACGCCATAGCGAACGGGGCAGATGAGATCGATATGGTGATCCATATCGGAAGCCTGAAGGCAGGAGACTATGATGCTGTGCTGTCGGAGATCCGGGAGATCAAGGCGGCCTGCGGAGATCATATCCTGAAGGTGATCATTGAAACCTGTCTTCTGACAGAGGATGAGAAGATAAAAATGTGCCAGCTCGTGACCGAATCGGGTGCGGACTTTATCAAGACCTCAACCGGGTTCAGCACGGCAGGTGCAACATTTTCGGATATCGAGTTGTTTAAAAAGCATGTAGGTCCCGGCGTGAAGATCAAGGCGGCCGGAGGCATCTCCTCCATGGAGGATGCAGAGCGATTCCTTGCGCTGGGAGCTGACAGACTGGGCACCAGCCGGATCGTTAAGCTTGTGAAAGAAGGAATGTGAGGTGGCCTATGGGCGAGAAGAAAACGAATACAAAAAAAGTCCGCAGGCTGAGGTTGCCGCTTCTTATGCGTATCTCCATCCTGTTTCTGATCGCTTTCTTCTGTGCAGGTGCGATCCTTATGGTCCTTTCCGCCTCTTTCCGGGAAAAGAGAGCCGTAGAGGAGGCTTCCAGAACATCTCTCGGAGGCTGCCGTATCGCCATCGATATCCTGAAGGGTTATTACTTTGATCCCAGAGATGAATATTGTCAGTCACTTGAATTTCTGGAATATCTTAACCAGAATAATCTGTTTAGGCAGACCTGCAAGTCCATGAATCTCAGATATCTCTATGTATATCTGCTGGATGATAATGATCACCGGGTTCATCTTCTTTCAGTCGCCGCGGATCCGGAGGATCAGAAGCTGATCGACGAGTCGGCACCTCCGCTGAGCGTCTCCACGGTTCCTCTGTCGGATGAGGAGGCCAGAGCCTGGGCTGGAGACGACAGCGGTATCAACTTTATCGAGAATAATGAATACGGAAATGTATGTGTGGCCCTCCTTCCCTATAAGATCGATGGAGAGGTGCTTGCCATGGTGGGAGCGGACTGCTCTATGGAGGAGATCGAGCAGCTGATTGCGCAGGATACGGTCTATATCATTGTTCTGTTCCTGGTTCTGTTCGTAATTTCCTTCTTCCTTCTTATGATCTTTCTCAGGGTCTGGGTACTGGGGCCCATCCGTGCACTGTCCGATGGAATGGAGCACTTCATTGACCGCCACGAGCTGAAGGTGAAGAAGCGTAAGATCCATATGGATGATGAGGTGTCGGACATGGAGAAATCCTTCCATGTCATGGCAAATGAAATGAAGAACTATGTGCAGGACGTTCGGCGGCTGACTGCCGAGAAGGTTGAGGCAGATGTCCAGCTGCAGGTTGCAAAGCGGATCCAGAGCGGAATGGTTCCTCCCTATAAGGAACTGAAGGCCAGAGATTTCGCGGTATCTGCCACCATGAATCCTGCCCGTGAGGTGGGTGGAGACTTCTATGATGTCTTTGAAAAGACCAACGGAGAGGTGGTATTCGTCATTGGTGATATCTCCGGAAAGGGTATTTCTGCCGCCATGTTCATGGAGATGACGCGTCGTATCCTACGGGAGCGTCTGATGCTTGATATTCCGCCAAGAGTGGCGCTGAAGATGACAAATGATGCGCTTCTGCAGGAGAACCCGGAGAACTTCTTTGCCACGGCATTTGTCTGCGTCTGGGATGCGAATACGCATACCATGACTTATTCCAATGCAGGGCATAACCCTCCGCTGCTCATCGGAAGGACAAAAGAATATATGGACGTGGATGCCGGCGTCATGCTGGGACTCTTTGATGATGCAGAATTTCTGGATGATACCCTGACCCTGGACGAAGGCGAAGGAATCCTTCTCTATACGGACGGAGTGACCGAGGCGCTGGATCCGGAGAAAAAACCCTTCGGTGAAGACCGTCTGCTTTCGGAAATCAGGGATATGGAGTTTGTTCCGGAGAAGATCGTAAAGACCATCAGTTCCGATGTGCGGGCCTACGAAGGAGAGGGAAGAGCATTTGATGATGTAACCCTGATCGCCTTCTGCAGAGCACCCCAGGAGGAGATCAATCTGAAACGCAAGCTGACGGAGCTGGAAGAGATCAAGGCATGGGTGATGCGGGATATTCCCGAGGAGGAACTTCGGATGAAGGTCATGTCTGCCTGTGAGGAATGGTTCGTGAATATCATTTCCTATTCCGGCGCAAGGTCGGTCAAGTTTTCCCTTCGCCCTATGGAGGATGGGGTATACGTCACATTTACGGATGACGGCAAGGCGTTTGATCCTGCCTCCTACGATCCGTCCACCAAGGACTTTGAGGAACTGGATACCGGCGGTATGGGGATCGAAATGATTCGTGACTTGACGAAAGAGATAAAATACAATAGAGTAGAAGGTAAGAATGTGATGACCATGTATTTTACAGCAGATGACTGATGGGAGCATCAAAAAAATACAGGGATCGATCAGATACAGGAGGTTACTATGGAGATCATCAAAACAGAAGAGGCAGCAGCAAAGAAGATTACACTTCAGCTGGTGGGCTGGCTGGATACGCTGGCAGCACCGGAGCTGGAGGCGGCAGTGGAAGAGCTGGATGAAGCATCACTGGAGAAGGTGGTAATGGATCTGGAGAAGCTGGAGTATATCTCTTCCTCCGGACTGCGCCAGTTTGTAGCTGCTTATAAGAAGCTTCGAAATAAACTGGTTTTCAGAAATGTATCCGACAATATCATGGGGATCCTGAAGACCACAGGCCTGGATAAGAGACTTGTGTTCGAGTAGGAGCAAAAAAAATAAAAAAAGTGCTTGCATTCCACAAGCTGTTCTGATATACTAAGCAAGTCGTCAGGACATGGTCCGTTGGTCAAGCGGCTAAGACGCCGCCCTCTCACGGCGGAAACAGGGGTTCGATTCCCCTACGGACTACTGATCAAAAAACTCTTGCATCTCTGCAAGAGTTTTTTTTGTGTCAGGCCTGTTCATAGGTGACAGTGGTATTGATCCTGTCCTTCTGCGGAGCCGTGTCTCCAAGTGCAGCGCAGGGGATATCCACCAGGATATAACGCTCTGTATGACCGCGGTAGCAGTCTTTTCCATTTAGGTTTACGATCTCCTCGATCAGTACATTTACGGGTTCCTTTTGGAACAGTGCATGATAGGCCGCCATCTGACGCTCCTTCAGTTCCAGGAGCCTCCGGACGCGGTCTTTTTTTACTGCCTCGGGAAGGTGGCCGTCCATTTTGTCGGCATTTGTTCCCTTCCGTCTGGAGTAGGGGAAGACGTGCATTTCATAGAGTTCAAGTGCCTCCAGGGTCTGATAGGTGGTCATGAATTCGTCCTCCGTTTCCCCTGGGAAGCCCACGATGATGTCAGAGGTAAGAGCAGGACGGTCGTAGTACCTGCGGATCCGATCTACAATTTCCCTGATGTCTGCGGTGGTATAGTGCCGGTTCATCCGCTTCAGCACGGAATCGCATCCGCTCTGCAGGGAGAGATGAAAATGTGGGCACACCTTCGGAAGCGTTACCAGCCGGCTCAGGAATTCGTCGGTAATGATCCGGGGCTCCAGGGAACCCAGGCGGATCCGCTCGATCCCGGGGATCTCATGTACCCGGCAGATCACATCCAGCAGAGAAAGATCTCCGATATCTCCAAAGGAGGAGAGGTTGATGCCTGTCAGAACGATCTCTTTTACACCGGAGGCTGCCAGTGTCTCTACCTCGTTCAGGATGGAGAGGATCGGTTTGTTCCGGATCCGTCCCCGGACATAGGGAATGATGCAGTAGGTGCAGAAGCTGTTGCAGCCATCCTGGATCTTCAGGTAGCTGCGTGTATGGGTTTCCGGCATCCGGATCCGAAGATCCTCGAATTCCGGATCAGTTGCGATATCAATGATATTATCGGTTACGGGCTGCCCCAGGAGGTGTGCCTCCACGAGACGGACTATATCCCTTTTCCGGTTGTTTCCGACGATCAGGTCTGCTCCGATCCGGTCAGCTTCCTCACGGTTTGCCGCAGCCTGGACATAGCATCCGGTTGCCACGATCAGTGCATCCGGATTTTCCTTCCGGAGCCGGCTGATCATCTGACGGGATTTCCGGTCTGCGATATTGGTGACGGAGCAGGTGTTGATGATACAGATATCCGCCTCCGATTCGCGGCACATTTTCGCGCCGGCTGCAAAAAACGCCTCATACATGGCGTCGGATTCATACTGGTTGACCTTGCAGCCCAGGGTCAGAATATGGACTTTTTTGCCTGAAAGGGTACTTATCATTTTCAATCGTTTTCCTCTTTGCTTTTGTAATCACTATGTGATATGATAGCATATGTAATAAAAAATAACACGAAATATTTGGAGGTTTCGATATGACATCTGTTAAAGTTTCACTTAGTTCCATTGATAAAGTAAAAGCTTTCGTAAATGATATCAGCGGTTTTCAGGCTGATTTTGATCTTGTTGCAGGACGTTATGTGATCGATGCAAAGTCTATCATGGGTATCTTCAGTCTGGATATCTCCAAGCCCATCGACCTCAACATCTATGCAGAAGAGAACATGGATGAGATCATGACAGCTCTGAAGCCTTATCTTGTAGAGGAGTAAGCCTTGCTGGATCAGGATATGCGCGAGCCGTTGTTCGATTATCTGGATCTGAACTTCGGCAAGATCCGAATATTGGAAGAGAAAGTCATCCGGGGCTCCCGTGCCGACGTGCTGGGAGTCCTGGATGGCTATTTTGTTGGGTTTGAGATCAAGTCGGACCAGGATACCTACACCCGTCTGAAGTCCCAGGTGAAGGACTACGACCGGTTCTGCGACTTCTGCTACATCGTTGTGGGAGCATCCCATAGGAAGCATGTGGCGGAGCATGTGCCGGACCACTGGGGGATCCTTGTGGTCACGGAGGACGGTGTTGAAATGGACCGCGGTGCGGACGACAATCCGGAGGAGCATCTCCTGGAGAACCAGATCACCCTCATGTGGAAGCGGGAGCTACAGCAGCTGCTGGAAATGAATGACTGCCCGAAGTATGCCGGAAAAAGCAGGAAGTTCATAGCGGAAAAGCTTCTGGAGCGGGTGGAGCACGTCCGGCTGAAAGCCCAGATGACGGATCTGATCTTCGAACGGGATTATACGGTCTTTGAGGATCAGCCCACGGTTTCGGAAAAGAAGGTCCGCCGGAAGCGGGCTGTGGCTGCGAAGCGCGCCGTGGCAGGAGACAGGGCCAGGGCCCACACTGCCCATTATGTGGGACGGAGGAAGACTCGCACTAAGAAGAAGTAGAATGTGTGTCAAGAAAAAATACTTGACACACATTTTCTTTTGATGTATCATAGGCAAGGTCGTAGAGAAACTATGCCTGAAATTAAGGAAATGTATTATGGAACGGATCGTCCGGCAAACCATGCTGTATGACTTTTACGGCGAATTACTGACAGAACACCAGCGTAAGGCTTACGAGGAAGTGGTCATGAATGATCTTTCCTACGCGGAGCTGGCCCGGCTGGAGGGCATTTCCAGGCAGGGAGCCTACGATATGATCCGGCGCTGTGATAAGCAGCTGGAGGAGTACGAAGCCAAGCTTCGGCTCGTGGAACGGTTTCTTGTGATCAAGGATCGGTTACAGGAGATCGAGGATACTGCGAAGGAACTGCAGGAGATCACCGGGGACGGTAAGGCGAAGGAACTGGTGGAGCAGATCCGCAGGCAGTCCGGAGATATTTTGGAACAGCTGTAACGGTACGGCATTTGCCGGGATCGAGAGGTATATATGGCATTCGACAGTTTGAGTGAAAAACTTCAAAATGTATTCAAGAAGCTGCGAAGCAAGGGCCTTCTGAAGGAAGATGATGTAAAGGAGGCAATGAAGGAGGTTAAGCGTGCGCTGCTTGAGGCGGACGTAAACTTCAAGGTTGTAAAGCAGTTTATCAGTACGGTCAGTGAGCGTGCGGTGGGTGAAGAGGTCATGAAGGGCCTGAACCCCGGTCAGATGGTCATCAAGATCGTAAAGGACGAGCTGGTCGCCCTGATGGGCGGGGAAGGAGAAGAGGTAAAGCTTCGCCCCTCCAACGAACAGACGGTGTTCATGATGTGCGGTCTGCAGGGTGCAGGTAAGACCACTTCGGTAGCAAAGCTTGCCGGCCAGTTCAAGAATAAAGGTAAAAAGTGTCTGCTGGTAGCCTGCGACATCTATCGTCCGGCTGCGATCCAGCAGCTGCAGATCAACGGTGACAAGGTTGGCGTGCAGGTGTTCTCCATGGGGACGGATCATCGTCCGGTGGATATCGTGAAGGCAGCCCTGGCACTGGCAAAGAAAGAGGATTATCAGCTGGTATTTATCGATACTGCAGGTCGTCTGCACATCGATGAAGAACTGATGCAGGAGCTTCGGGACATCAAGGAAGCAGTGACCGTGGACTACACACTTCTCACCGTGGACTCCATGACAGGTCAGGATGCCGTAAATGTGGCGACCACCTTCAATAACGAGCTTGGAATTGACGGCGTGGTCCTGACAAAGCTGGATGGCGATACCCGTGGCGGTGCAGCCCTTTCCATCCGTTCCGTAACAGGAAAGCCGATCCTGTATGCAGGTATGGGCGAGAAGCTGACGGATCTGGAGCCCTTTTATCCGGATCGTATGGCATCCCGGATCCTTGGAATGGGAGATGTGGAGAGCCTTATTGAGAAGGCACAGGCAGCCATTGATGAAGAAGCGGCCATCGAGATGGAGAAGAAACTCCGGAAGGCCACATTTGACTTCAATGATTTCCTTTCACAGCTGGAGCAGATGGAGAAGATCGGCAGTCTTTCCGATATCATGGGCATGATGCCTGGAATGAGCAGCAAGATGAAGGGTGTGGAGATCGACGACAATGCGACGCTGCATCCTAGAGCCATCATTCTTTCCATGACGCCTGAGGAGCGCGCCAATCCGGACATCATCAACATGAGCCGGAAGCAGAGGATCGCCAGAGGCGCTGGCCTGGATATATCCGAGATCAACCGCTTTATTAAGCAGTTTGAGCAGTCCAAGAAGATGATGAAGCAGCTGTCCGGAATGATGGGCGGCAAGGGCAAGAAGAGACGCCGGTTCGGCGGCAATCCCTTTGGGATGTAAAAACTTTAGATCAACACGGTCTCCATGAGATCGCTAGATATACATTTTTAAGGAGGTAACCAAAATGGCAGTAAAGATCAGATTAAGAAGACTGGGCTACAAGAAGCACCCTGTATATAGAGTCGTAGTTGCAGATTCCAGATCTCCGAGAGATGGCAGCGTTATTGACCAGATCGGAACTTATGATCCGAATCAGGAGCCGAGCGTTGTTAAGATCGATGCTGAAGCCGCTAAGAAGTGGCTCGGTAATGGCGCACAGCCGACAGAGACTGTAGCTAAGCTGTTCAAGCAGGCAGGAATCGAGAAATAAGGATACGGGAGGATTGCAGAATGAAGGAATTAGTTGAAATCATTGCAAAATCTCTTGTAGACGCACCGGAGCAGGTTGTTGTAACCGAGACAACGGACGAGCATACAATCACTGTCGAACTTACTGTGGCTCCCGACGATATGGGTAAGGTGATCGGGAAAAGCGGACGTATTGCCAAGGCAATCCGTACGGTTGTGAAAGCCGCTGCGTCAAAAGGCGACAAAAAAGTCATTGTAGATATAAAGTAACGACAATCTTGTCGTGCAATGGTACGGAAATGGGATGGCTCTTTCCGGTCCGGACGGGGCCGGGAGGAACATCCCTTTTTCACTACTGTCACTATTGTTCCAAGAACAGAAATGCTGAGGCGATATTCGCTGAGAGGAGTCATACACATGGAATCATATTTCCGTATAGGTGTGATCACAACAACACATGGACTGAAGGGCGAGGTGAAGGTTTATCCTACCACTGAAGACCCTCATCGATTTGAAGAGCTGGAGGTATGCTATCTCCTGGACCGGGGAGAGTATAAGCCTCTGACCATTACAGGCTGCCGATATTTCAAGAATCTTGTGATCCTTGGCTTTAAGGAGATCGAGGATATCGATCAGGCCATGCTCCTGAAACAGAAGGAGCTGTATGTAGACCGCGAGCATGCGATCCCGCTGGAGGAAGGCGAGTACTATCTGGTGGATGTGATCGGAAGCACCGCGGTTGATGAAGATGGAAATGTTCTGGGCACCATGACAGACTATCTGGAGTCCGCTGCCCAGTTGATCTATATCATTCACACGGAGGACGGGAAGGACGTTCTGGTTCCCGCGGTGGATGAGTTTATCCGGGAGGTAAATGTGGAGGAGAAGCGTATGGTGATCCACACCATCCCGGGCTTATTCTGAACAGGAGGATAGCTATGGAGTTTCATATCATGACCCTGTTCCCGGACATGATGGACACCGTTCTCGGTGAAAGCATTACCGGACGGGCACAGAAGTCCGGAAGGATCACAGTGAAGTCCTGGAATATACGGGACTTCGCACAGAATACCTCCCGTCACGTGGACGATTATGTATACGGTCCCGGACCCGGGATGCTGATGCAGTGTGAGCCCATCGATCTCTGCTACCAGGCGATCCTGGAGGACCTGAGGAGCCGGGGGATCGAGGAGAGTCCCAGGACCATCTATCTATCACCCAAGGGCGTTACATTTAAACAGGAGCATGCACAGCGCTTTGCTTCGGAAACGGAGCGCCCCATGGTGCTGCTCTGCGGACACTATGAGGGGATCGATGACCGGGTACTGACGCTGCTGAATGCGGAGGAGATCTCCATCGGCGATTTTATCCTTACCGGCGGAGAACTGGGAGCGGCCATCATCGTGGATGCTGTGGCCAGACTGCTTCCGGGAGTTCTGGGCGATGACGACAGTGCCGTATATGAGAGTTTTCATGAGAATCTTCTGGAATGCCCCCAGTATACCAGGCCTGAGACCTATAAGGGGCTGAAGGTGCCGGAGGTACTGCTGTCCGGAAATCATGCGCTGATCGAGAAGTGGCGCCTGGAGCAGGCAGAGAAGCTGACGGAGGAACGGCGACCGGATCTTTACCGCCTGTATCGGGAGGAGCATCCGATCCAGCCGGAGATGAAGAAACGGAAATAAGAAACGGAAATAAGAAACGGAAATAAAGAGGGCGCTCTGTCTTTCGCTGCGTGACAGATGACCGCTGCGGTGGTATAATGTGACGTGTGGACAGAGATCACATCTCAGAAAAAAGGAGAATCTTTGAAATGAAGAAGAAAATATTGATCGTGGCACTTGGACTGGCGCTGGTTATGGGTACTGCAGCCTGCGGAAAATCAGAGGATGCAACTACGGAGATCACCGGATCTACGGAGGCAGGCCAGACACTTCAGCAGGAGATCGTGAAGTTCGTCGGAACGGACCTTCCTTCCATCGCTGCTGACCGGGACAAGGCGGTTGAGATATATAATGCCTACTTCAAGGCAGGAAATGATCAGGATTCTGAAAAATGGATGAATACCCTTCAGAATGACGCGCTTCCGAAGTATGATACCTACATCAAAAACCTGAAGGGACTTCCCTTCGTACATGCGGAGGTAGGAGAGCTGAAGGATCTTTACGCAGCCAGTGCAGAGCTTCAGCGCGGAGCCATCAAGGATGTGATCGAAGCGATCACAAATGTGGACAGCAGACTTCTGGATTCCGCACAGAAAAAGGTGGAGCAGTCTCAGAAAAAGCTGGATGAGTATAACAAGAAGCTGAAGGCGCTTTGTGAAGAGAACAACATTTCCCTGGAGGGAATCGACACTGCTTCCGGTGATAAGGCCGGAAAAGGAGAGACAGAAGCTGCAACGCAGGCGGCAACAGAGGCAGCAACACAGGCAGCAACAGAAGCGGCACAGTAAGACCGCAGGGGGAATTGTATGGGTGATGCAAAAATCTTAGTGGTTGATGATGAACCGAGGATGCGGAAGCTGGTTCGTGATTTCCTTGTGAAAGAGGGATACCTTGTGGTTGAGGCCGGAGACGGAGAAGAGGCTCTCGATCTGTTCATGCAGGCAAAGGACATCTCACTCATCGTTATGGATGTTATGATGCCGAAGATGGACGGCTATGAGGTCTGCGAGGAGATCCGGAAGATATCCCAGGTTCCGATCATTCTTCTGACAGCTAAGTCGGAGGAGAAGGATGAGCTGAAAGGATTTTCCCTTGGGGTGGATGAGTATATCACAAAACCCTTCAGTCCGAGGATCCTTGTGGCCAGGGTCAATGCGATCCTGCGAAGGACCTCACAGGAAGAGGAGGATACGATCCGCTCCGCCGGAGGTATCGTGATGGACACTTCCGCGCACAGTGTAACTGTGGACGGAGAGCTGATCGACCTTTCCTACAAGGAGTTCGAGCTGCTCAGCTACTTCATGGAGAATCAGGGCGTGGCCCTGTCCAGAGAGAAGATCCTGAACAGTGTATGGAATTATGACTATTTCGGTGATGCCAGGACCATTGATACTCACGTAAAGAAGCTGCGTGCAAAGCTGGGAGCCAAGGGTGAGTACATCAAGACGATCTGGGCCCTGGGTTACAAATTCGAGGTTACAGAGTCATGAAAATGTTCCGGGATGCATCCCATTTCCGTCAATCCCTTCGTTTTCGACTTGTGGGACTGGTTGGCGGGATCACACTGATCGCCATCATTGCAGCATGGTTTATCAGTAACAACTTAATCAAGAGCTTCTACATCCTGGATGCACGCAACAAGCTGATCACAAGCTTTGATTCTTGTAATCAGTTATTTGTTGATGCGCGTGGGGTGCCGAGAAGAGTTGAGATCGCCGCAGGAGAGATCTATGAAAAAGTAGATAACCCGTCCAATGCGACGATCTTTATCGTTGATTACCCGAACAGTAAGATCTATTCCTCGGTTGTGATCACGGATCATATCGCCAGGGAGCTTCAGGAGCTTATCGATAATTCCAATCTGTCCGAGCTGGAGAATGCGGATAAGAAGTATAAGTTTGTGAGTCATGAGGACTCCTTTCATCTGATCGGAATTCTGGATAACGGGAATATCATCATTATGGAGCGGCCGCTGGAGCAGTTGAATTCCAGTATCCTGTTTTCCACGCGTCTCTTTGTGATCGTCGCCGTTGTGATCCTTTCCTTTGAGGCAAGCCTTGTACTTTTTATTTCAGGTACACTGACCAAGCCCATCATAAAAATGTCCCATGTGGCCAAACGTATGGCGAAGCTGGACTTTGATGCCAAGGCTCCGGAGGACCGGAATGATGAGATCGGAGAACTGGGACACAGCATGAATGAGCTGTCTTCAAAACTGGAGAATACGGTCTCCGAACTGAAGTCTGCAAACGCCAGTCTGGCCCAGGATATCGAGGAGAAGGAACGGATCGAGACTATGCGTTCCGAATTCCTGTCCCATGTATCCCATGAGCTGAAGACACCGCTGGCACTGATCCAGGGCTATGCGGAGGGCTTAAAGGACTCGGTCAATGACGATCCGGAGAGCAGAGAGTTTTACTGTGATGTCATAACGGATGAAGCCTCCAAGATGAATACGCTGATCATGCAGCTCCTGAACCTGAATGAGCTGGAATTCGGTCATCAGATGCTGAATATTGTCCGTTTCGACATTATGGAGCAGATTCAGGGAATCCTGCAGGCAAACAAGATCCTGATGGAGCAGAAGCAGGTGAAGCTGGAGAAGCCGGAGGGCGGTCCGGTCTTTGTATGGGCGGATGCCTTTAAAATGTCGGAGGTATTTACCAATTATCTGTCCAATGCCATCCACTATGTGAAAGAAGGCGGTGTGATCCGCGTCACCGTGGAAAAGCTTCTTAGGGAAGTAAAGCCCATGGAGTCTGAGGGCAGGACGGATGAGCTGGTGGGGGATAAGAATCCTTTTGCACCTAAGGAAGTCGTTCGTGTGTCCGTCTATAATGAGGGATCTGTTTTAAGTGATGAGGCACTTGAAAAGGTTTTCGTCAAGTTCTACAAGGAGGATGCGGCACGGACCAGAAGCTATGGAGGTTCAGGCATCGGCCTCTCCATCGTTGAAGCGATCCAAAAGGCACATAACCAGGATTACGGCGTATACAATGAGGAAAACGGTGTGGTATTCTACTATGAGCTGGATGCTTCGGGCACAATAAACGATTGACGGGACAAAGCGTGAAGTGATAAAATAAAATACAGCGTTAAGCAGGAGGGCTGCAGCGGGGGCTGCAGCCTTTCGTATATTCAAAACTATTTTTAATGAAGAGAAGGAGGTTACAAGGGAATGAAGTTTGTATGTACAGTATGCGGTTATATTTACGAAGGTGATGCAGCCCCGGCTGAGTGCCCCATTTGTCATGCACCTGCAGACAAGTTTAAGGCAATGGATGAGGGAAAGGCATGGGCAGCTGAGCATGTAGTCGGTGTTGCTGACAGTGCTCCGGATGATATCAAGGACGGCCTTCGTGAGATGTTCAACGGAGAATGTACCGAGGTTGGTATGTATCTTGCCATGAGCCGTGTAGCGATCCGCGAGGGTTATCCTGAGGTAGGAGCTTTCTTTGAGAAGGCTGCCATCGAGGAAGCATGGCATGCGGCACATTTTGCTGAGCTTCTGGGTGAGGTGGTTACTGACTCCACCAAGAAGAATCTGGAGCTTCGTGCAGATGCTGAGTACGGTGCAACCGAAGGCCGCGCTAAGCTGGCGAAAAAGGCAAAGGAGCTGAATCTGGACGCTATCCATGACATCGTTCATGAGATCGCAAGAGATGAAGCAAGACACGGAAAGGGCTTCCAGGGTCTTCTGGACCGTTATTTCTCATAAGGAGTTTTATGATAAGGATATAAAAGAAATAAAAGAAATCTCACCGGAGAGTATCTTCGGTGAGATTTTTTATGTTTGGATATGTTCATGGCCGGTGATCAGGCCGGCTGCCCGTTCTTCTCCCGGATGAAGGTCAGGAAGTCTTCCTTCGGCATGGGCCTTGCATAGTAGAAGCCCTGAATGTAATCGCAGTTCTGTTCAGAGAACCATGCAGCCTCTTCGGCGGTTTCCACGCCTTCCACCACGATCTCTTTCCCGATATCCTTCAGCATACGGATGGTATTCTGAATGACCCTGCGCATCGTCGGATCCTCCCATTCATCCACAAACCGCTTGTCCAGTTTGATCAGCTTGAAGGGGAAGTCTATCATACGCTGCAGATTGGAGTAGCCGGTGCCGTAATCATCCAGAGCAAACTCCAGGCCGTTTTCGTGCATGGCGGATACATTTGCCTTCACGGTATCATGTACAAAATCGGAGGCTGTCTCGGTGATCTCGAAGTTCACATATGCGGGCTTTACCTTGTACTCCTGCAGAACGTCGCTGACCTTGGTGACGATACTGTTCCGCATACACTGCACAGCAGAGAGGTTGATCTCCACATACTTCAGCCCCAGCTTCTCCATATCCTGCCCGGAAATGAAACCGCATACGGACTCGACTACGAATTCACCGATCTTATGGATGGCGCCGCTCTTTTCCGCGGAGGGGATGAAGATGGCAGGGGATACCATGCCGTTTTCTTCATCAAAGAGGCGGATCAGTGCCTCGGCGGTGGTAAATCTTTGCTCCTTCACGGAATAGATGGGCTGATAATACATGGTAAAGCTTTGGTTGATGATGCCGCGGCTGATGATGTCATCGATGTTTTTCTTGATCTGATACTGTTTCTCCGGGGCGATATCCGAAAGATGGATCACGCGGTCATCCGGAATGTTGTAGTGGAAGGAGTTGGCAAAATCGTTCAGCTCCTCGTAATTATCGATATCAGTGGGACACTTGACCGTGCAGACGCTGATGTCCAGGTCCAGATCCAGATGACTGAAGTGGAAGGGCTGCTTCATGGTATCGAAGATCCGCTCAGACTCCTGCATCACAAGTTCGGACCGCTTTTTTCCGTCGATCATCACCACGAAGAGCCCGTTGTACAGGGAATACACATCATGATAGTGATTCCGCGGAACCTTCACTCCGGTGTCCCGGAGCATGGAGGCGATCTCACGCTGCAGAAGCTGGTGCTTGGCATTTCCCAGAATGGAAAGAAGTGCGGTACTGTTCTTTACACGAACAAAGATCAGATCGCAGGGTGTATAGGAACGGTAGTACTTCTGGATATCCTCATGAAATGCCCGGTAAGACTTGGAACCGCTGACGGCATCGTAGGTCTCCTCCGGCCGCAGGATGATGATATTGATCAGCATGGCGGTGATGGAGTAGGCGAACATTTCCAGTAGATATTTCGGTACGAGGAACTGAACCAGCATGGCTATGCCGGTAAAGGGGAAGATGGTCAGCATGGTGAACAGCTTTTCCCGATCCATGTATTTTCGCGCGAGGATCAGATACAGCATGGCATATACCATGTAGAAAATTCCGATGGCATAAATGATGCTCATCAGAGGGCCGCGGATGTAGGTTCCGTCCGGATCAAAGCTGAATACACTGTGGGAGATCGAGTTATAGATCAACAGGATGATCAGCAGCAGATACGGAAGAACAAAGCCTACCATGGCAGCCATGTTTTTCTTCAGCTTGTACCAGGTTCCGGTGAGATGTCCTACGAATACGATGTAAATCGGACCGGCCATGACACGGAAGATAAAATAAACGGTGCTGATGGCGATCCGGTATTTGTTTCGAAGGGCTATGTCACCGACGGCAACGAGTTTACTGGTGGAAAGTGCATCTGCAAAGGTGGAGATGAGCAGTATCAGAAGCAGGGCTATATAAGTATTAAAGATACGCCCCCGGGTCATTTTCCGGAAGAAAAGAGAAAACAGAAGGATGGACAGAATAATAAAAGCCGCAAAGTCAAAATAAACGATACGCCCCATTTCGTCACCTCCTTCTGGAAATATTCTGAAAATATATTCAGATATTTAATTATAGCAGAAAAGAGGAGAAATCACAAGAAATACGAACGGGAAGGGGCATCGAATGATGCGCCGAACGGCGCTCCGGAGGAGAACACATTTTTATTGTCTCTTTTGTGGGTTTTTGCTACAATGTCTCTGAAATATAGACAAGCACAGAAAGGGATCTATATGGAACCGAACAGTAATAGAAGAGACAAAAATGTAACAGGGGAATCCAAGCCCATGAAGCGAAGAGGGGAAGGCCTTGGTACCGGTCCCGTAGGACGCGCAGACGGCTATGCCGGAAGAACCGGCAGTTCAGGAAGTTCAGGCGGCTCATCCGGCTCCGGAAGCGGAGGCCAGAGAGCAGGCGGCGGACTGTTTGGCGGTGGAAAGACATCCATCATCGCTGTGATCATCGCACTTCTTCTGGGCGGTGGCGGCGGACTGACAGCCATGCTGGCAGGCGGCGGCAGTGATGACGGAACCAGTACCTCCGGAAGTGTTACTCCGGGCGGAAGCAGCAGCGGAGGAAACAGCTCCGGTGGAAGCAGCTCCGGCGGCGGTGCAGGCAGTGTGATCAGCAGTCTGCTTGGCGGCTTCGGCGGAAACGGAAGTACGAATTCTGCTTCCTGGTTTAATAACCAGAGCAACACGGGCAAGCTGAACCGTGAGGTGGATCCGGCAGCAGCACCGAAGCGGACTAAGATCAAGGGTAACGGTCAGGATACCGTGACCATCATGGTCTATATGTGTGGTACGGATCTTGAGTCCCGCAGCGGCATGGCTACCAATGATATGCGGGAGATGGCAGCGGCCTCTCTTTCAGACAAGGTGAATATCCTCCTTTACACCGGCGGATGTACGGGATGGAGGACCAGCGGCATCTCCAATTCCACCAATCAGATCTATAAGATCCAGAACGGACAGCTGGCGCAGCTTGTATCGGATGCTGGCAACAAGGCCATGACCGATCCTGCAACTCTGACAGAGTTTATCCAGTTTTCCGCAAAGAATTATCCGGCAGACCGTTATGACCTGATCTTCTGGGATCACGGCGGCGGCTCCATCAGCGGCTTCGGATATGACGAGCGCTTCAAGCGGAGCGGCTCCATGGACCTGGCCGGAATGAACACCGCACTGAAGAACGGCGGCGTTACATTTGACTTTATCGGTTTTGATGCCTGCCTCATGGCTACGCTGGAAACCGGTATCATGTGCAGCAATTATGCAGATTATATGATCGCCTCCGAGGAGACGGAGCCGGGCATCGGCTGGTACTACACCGACTGGCTGAACGCTCTGTCCAAGGATACATCCATGGCAACCATCGATATCGGAAAGAATATCGTGGATGGCTTTGTGGATGAGTGTGCACGGAAATGTGGCGGCCAGAAGACAACTCTTTCCGTTATCGACCTGGCAGAGTTTTCTGCCACCATCCCGTCGAAGCTGTCTGCATTTTCCAAGAATACCAGCAGCATGATCAAGGGTGACAGCTATAAGCAGGTTTCCGAGGCACGTGCAGGTACCCGTGAGTTCTCCACATCAGGCATCGATCAGGTGGATCTGGTTCATTTTGCAGAGCAGGTGGGAACCACTGAGGCAAAGGAGCTGTCCAAAGCCATTCAGGCCAGCGTGAAGTACAATCGGACTTCATCCAACATGACCAACGCATACGGCGTATCCATTTACTTCCCGTATCGTAAGACCTCCTCTGTGAGTACCGCAGTGAGCAACAATAACAGCATCGGTGTGAACTCTGAATATAATGACTGCATCAAGGCTTTTGCAAGTCTGGAGACCTCCGGACAGATCGCAGCCGGCGGTGCAGGCAGTCCCATCACATCCCTTCTGGGCGGTGGCGGAAGCAGCAGCGGCGGAAGCTCGGATATGATCAGCGGACTTCTGAGCGCCTTCCTGGGCGGACGCTCCGTACCGGGGGTAGATGCAGGCGCTGCAGATTATATGTCGGATATGGATGTAGAGGCGGCTGCAAGCTACATCGCTGAACATCAATTTGATCAGGCTCTTCTGAAGTGGGATACGGAGGCGGACGGAACCCATACCATGTCCATTAAGAAAGAGGACTGGGCCATGATCGAAAACCTGCAGGTGAATGTCTTCTATGATGACGGAACCGGTTATGTGGATCTGGGTCTGGACAACCTGTATGAGTTTGATGATGAAGGAAAGCTGGTGGGAGATACCGACGGAACCTGGTTTGCCATCGACGGTCTTGCAGTGCCGTACTATTTCGAGTCCGAAATGAAGGACGAGAACGGCAAGGTGGTTACCCAGGGACGTGTTCCGGTGCTTCTGGACGGCGTTCGTGCCAATCTGATCATTGTCTTTGACAGCGAACATACAAACGGCTATATCGCCGGTGCGCGCTATGACTATAAGGACGGTGAGACGGAAACCATCGCGAAGGGAATCACGGAGATCCCCGAGGGTACGAAAATCGACTTCCTTGCAGATTACTATAAGTACGATCAGACCTATGATGACAGTTACATGTGGGGAGAGCAGATCACCTACAGCAAGGATATCAAGCTGTCCTACGTGACCATCGGTGACGGCATCCGGGTAACCTATCTTCTGACGGATATCTACGGCAGAGAGTACTGGACACCGGCGGTTCCGAACTAAAAAAACGGGCGGTTCCTTGTATTTAATTTTATACAATTTAAAAAGCGAAAAAGTATTTACAAAAAGGGTACAGTTTCGTATACTCTCCATGGATGGTATTCGAAAGAAACTGTACCCTTTGACAATTGAATGAAGGACCAAGCATCAGATGATCAGAGCCTATGTCAGGTGTATGTATTCACATTTCACTTTTAAACGGACAGGAGGTGATCGTATGAAGATTGGATTTTACGGTGCCGGCCGCGTCGGCTGTACGCTGGGACGGTATCTGAAGGAGCACGGAGCTCAGGTCACGGGCTATTATAACCGGACAGGAGAGCGGGCTTTGGATGCGGCACAAAAGACCGGTACTATCGTTTACGAGTCAGTTAACTCTCTGGTCGAGGAAAATGATGCAGTCTTTCTTACAGTCAGTGATCAGGCCATCGCTCCCGTTCTCCGGGAATTACAAAATGCCGTATCACTGAAGGGTAAGCTCCTGTGCCACACCAGCGGCGCGCTTTCCTCCGGAATCTTTACCGGAACCGGAGCTTATGGTTATTCGATTCATCCCCTATATGCAATTTCAAACAGAGAAACATCTTATCAGACACTGGACAGAGCGTTCTTTACTGTGGAGGGCGATCCAAAGTATCTGGATACGTGGATCCGGCTTCTGCAGGACTGCGGACTCAGATGTAAGCAGATCTCTGCGGAGGAAAAGGTGAGATACCATGCTTCTGCAGTGATGGCAAGCAATCTGGTGTGCGGGCTTTATGCCATGGCAGCCGAGGAACTCACCGCCTGCGGCTTCACCGAAGAGGAGGCAGAGCAGGCACTGGCAGGTCTCTTTCTGGACAACGCTTCCGGCATTGCTGCGAAGGGACCGGTGCTTCAGCTCACAGGACCTGCGGAACGCGGAGATGCAGAAACCGTGGCAAAGCATCTGGATGTGCTGACAGGAGAGAATCGGGAAACATACATTTCCCTCTCCAGACAGGTGCTCCGGGTGGCGGAGCGTAAGAACCCGGACAGGGATTACAGTGCGGTAAGAAAACTGTTGGACGAATAAGTTGGACTAATAGGAGGGCATGCATATGAAGAATACAGTGATTACATTTCAGGAAATGAAGAAAAAGGGCGAGAAGATCTCCATGCTGACCGCGTATGATTATTCCACGGCAAAGCTGATCGACAGCGCAGGCGTGAATTCGATCCTGGTGGGAGACTCTCTCGGAAATGTGGTTCTTGGCTATCCGGATACCATTTCCGTTACCATGGAGGATATGATCCATCACGGAGCTGCCGTATCCAGGGGCGCAGAAAATGCGCTGGTGGTCATCGATATGCCCTTTATGTCATATCAGACCTCGGTCTATGATGCAGTGGTCAATGCAGGACGGCTGATGAAGGAGGGCAGGGGCCAGGCTGTGAAGCTGGAAGGCGGAGTTGAGGTATGCCCTCAGATCAAGGCCATTACCCAGGCGGGGATCCCGGTGGTAGCACACCTGGGAATGACGCCTCAGTCCATCAACGTGTTCGGCGGCTTCAAGTCCCAGGCGAAGGAGCTGGAGCCGGCAAAGAAGCTGATCCGGGATGCGCTGGCCGTGGAAGAGGCAGGTGCCTTTGCGGTAACGCTGGAATGCGTTCCGGCAAAGCTGGCAACCATCGTATCCAACCTTCTGAAGGTTCCCACCATCGGGATCGGTGCAGGAGCCGGCTGCGACGGACAGGTGCTGGTTTATGCGGATATGCTGGCGATGTTCAGTGATTTCAGCCCCAAGTTCGTGAAGCATTTCGCAGACATCGGACCGGCCATGAAGGCAGGCTTCGAGGCGTATGATAAGGAAGTCAAGGCAGGAACCTATCCCGCAGAGGAGCATACCTATGCAATGCAGGATGCGGTTTATGATGAGATCGTGAAGTACGTGGATACACTTATGAAGTAATTGATCAAAGAATAGATAAAGAACAGATAAAGAACAGAGCATAGAATTATTTATTAGATCAGTCAGGAGGATGACAGAATGAAGATCGCAACGACAGTAAATGAAGTAAGAGAGATCGTAAAGGGATGGAGAAAGGAAGGCCTTACCGTAGGACTGGTTCCTACCATGGGCTTCCTGCATGCAGGACACCAGAGCCTCATCGCAGCCAGTGTTGCGAATAATGACAGAACCGTTGTCAGCGTATTCGTAAACCCCACCCAGTTCGGACCCAACGAGGACCTGGAGGCATATCCGAGAGATATGGAGCATGACGCGGCTCTTTGTGAGAGCACCGGCGCAGACCTGATCTTTCATCCGGAACCGTCGGAAATGTATCCGGATGGCTTTGTTTCCTTCGTGGATATGAACGGTCTGACAAATCATCTGTGCGGACTGTCCCGGCCGGTACATTTCCGGGGCGTATGTACGGTGGTTTCCAAGCTGTTCAACATCGTGCAGCCGGACCGGGCATACTTCGGACAGAAGGATGCGCAGCAGCTGGCGGTTGTGAAGCGTATGGTAAAGGATCTGAACATGCCTCTGGAGATCGTGGGATGCCCCATCGTTCGTGAAGCAGACGGACTGGCCATGAGCTCACGGAATACCTATATGAACGAGGAAGAGCGGAAGGCAGCGCTGATCCTGTCTCAGTCCATCCGCCTCGGAGAGCAGATGGTGAAGGACGGCGAGAGGGATGCCGCAGCCATCAAGGGTGCCATGACTGCCCTGATCGAGAGCGAGCCCATGGCTGAGATCGACTATGTGGAGCTGGTGGACGGTCTGACCATGGAGTCTGTGGATGTGCTGAAGGGGGATATCCTCTGCGCCATTGCAGTTAAGATCAACAACAAGGTTCGTCTCATCGATAATTTTATTGCAAGTGTATAGAACAGCCAATGTATAGAAGAGTTAGAGGAAGGAAAATATCATGTATATCAATGTGTTAAAGAGTAAGATCCATAGAGCAACCGTAACCCAGGCAGAGCTGGACTATGTCGGCAGCATCACCATCGATCAGGACCTGATGGATGCGGCAGGACTCATCGAGTATGAGAAGGTTCAGATCGCAAATGTGGATAACGGCGCCAGACTGGAGACCTACGTTATCGCAGGGGAACCGGGATCCGGCGTGATCTGTCTGAACGGTGCGGCAGCCCGCTATGCCTGTACCGGTGACCGTGTCATCATCATGAATTATGCGCTGATGACACCGGAAGAGTTTAAGGAGAATCCTCCGAGAGTCGTATTTGTGGACTGCAGGAATCGTGTGACCCGTGCCACCAGATATGAGAAGCACGGACTTCTGGAGGATATGCCGGCAGAGGATGACGGAGCAGACGGAAACCACGAGTGATCGGACGGATCACTACGTGGATGAACGGACGGCCGTGTTATTTTCGGACGTTCGGATATACGGACGGACAGGAGGTGCGATATGCTGGAAGGAAAGAAGATACTGCTGGGAGTCACCGGCGGCATTGCAGCATATAAGATGGCAAATGTAGCAAGCATGCTTGTGAAGCTGCATGCGGAGGTGCATGTGGTTATGACACGGAATGCGGCGCATTTTATTACACCACAGACCTTTGAGGTGCTGACCAAGAATAAAGTTTATATGGATACCTTTGATGAGACCCCGGATGATGCGGCGCATGTGCCTCATATCTCTCTGGGGACCGGTGCGGACTGCATCCTCATCGCTCCGGCGACAGCGGATGTGATCGGCAAGATCGCGAACGGCATCGCTGACGACATGCTGACCACCACGGTGCTGCCGGCACGCTGCCCCATTCTGGTATGCCCCTCCATGAACGGATATATGCTGGAGAACCCCATCGTTCAGGATAATATCGCGAAGCTGAAGAGATTCGGCTATCAGATCATCGAACCCTCCGAGGGCTATCTTGCCTGCGGCTATGAGGGAAAGGGAAAGCTTCCGAAGGAAGAGCTTCTGGTGGAGGAGATCCTGCTGCAGGTTGCCCATGCTCATGATATGGAAGGGAAGCATGTGGTGGTTTCTGCCGGACCTACGGAGGAGCCTCTGGATCCCATCCGCGTCATCACCAATCATTCCTCCGGGAAAATGGGCTATGCACTGGCAAAGGCAGCGGCATACCGCGGAGCTAAGGTTACCCTGGTATCCGGTCCTACAGCGCTGGAGCCGCCCATTGGCGTTGAGATAAAGAAGATCAAAACGGCGGAGGATATGTACCGGGAGGTGACTGCTGCGGCTGAGACTGCGGATATCGTGGTGATGGCAGCGGCAGTGGCAGACTATACTCCGGCGGAGGTGGCTGATCAGAAGATCAAAAAGAAGGACGGCGATATGGCCATTCCGCTGAAGCGCACAAAGGATATCCTTCTTTCCCTTGGACAGAATAAGAAGGAAGGACAGATCATCTGCGGCTTTTCCATGGAAACGGAGAACCTTCTTCAGAATTCCTCTGCGAAGCTGACGAAGAAGAATGCGGATATGATCTGCGCAAATTCCCTGACACAGGAGGGCGCAGGCTATCAGGTGGACACGAATATCTCGATTAGAAACCACATTGAAACAAAGGCTGATTTATGATAGAATAAGGCGTGAGCCTGCCCGAGGGACAGACTCGCGCTTTATTCGCTTTGATGAGCGTACATGAGCGTACAAAGGAGGATAAACAGGAATTATGGAAGCGTACAAGCAGGAATTTATAGAGTTTATGATCGATTGCAATGTTCTCCGGTTCGGTGATTTCGTAACCAAGAGCGGCCGTAAGACACCGTTCTTTGTGAACACCGGCTTCTATCGGAGCGGAAGCCAGCTGAAGCGTCTGGGCGAGTACTATGCCAAGGCGATCAGTGATGCCTTCGGAACGGACTTTGATGTGCTGTTCGGGCCGGCTTATAAGGGAATCCCCCTTTCCGTAGCAACCAGTATTGCCATTGCAGGAGAGTATGGCAAGGAGATCCGTTACTGCTCCAACAGGAAGGAGATCAAGGACCACGGAGATACCGGGATCCTGCTGGGCGGTCCCATTAACGACGGAGATAAGGTTGTGATCATTGAGGATGTGACCACGGCAGGTACCTCCATCCGTGAGACACTTCCCATTCTTCAGGCAGCAGGAAAGGTAGATGTGCTGGGCCTTGTGGTATCCGTTGACCGGATGGAGCAGGGACAGACAGAAACAAAGTCTGCACTTCAGGAGATCGAAGAGAGCTTCGGTCTGAAGACGACGGCCATTGTAACCATGGCTGACGTGGTGGAACATTTGTATAATAAGCCCTACAAGGGACAGGTGATCATTGACGACGCCATGAAGGCTCGCATCGATCAGTATTATGAGCAGTACGGTGTGAAAGCGTAACAAGGAGGAAGAACATGGAACGTGTATATAAGCAGATGAAGAAGGCAGGTGCCGCAAATATCACTGTAGGCGTTTTGCTGATCGTGCTGGGAATCACTTTTGGGATCCTGAATATCGTAGCAGGAGGAAAGCTGCTGAAGAGCAGAAAGGAAATCTTATTCTAAATGATAGCTTACGGCAAGGGGAGACCTTTGCCGTTTTGCATGTTTTATAAAACCGGAAGAATCAGGAAGGAACAAAGTATGGATAGTATTGATATGAGGATCTTAAAGTGCCTCAGCAAAAATGCGCGTCTGCCGGCGTCTGCCATCAGCGAGGAGATCAGTCTCTCGGTATCGGCGGTGATAGAAAGGATCAAGAAGCTGGAGTCCAGCGGACTGATCAAGGGCTATACCATTCAGATCGACCAGGAGGTGCTGGGCAATAAGATGGTGGCGCTGATGGATGTATCTCTGAAGCACCCGGACTACTATGAAGGCTTCGTCGAGCTGGTAAGAAACAACAATCGTATCGCTTCCTGCTATTATCAGACCGGTGAGTTTGATTTCGTACTGCGGATCGTAACGGATACCACAGACGGACTGGACGAGGTATATAAGGATATCAAGAGCTATGAAGGGGTGGAGAAGACCGAGACTCATATCGTTCTTCGCACCATCAAGGAGGAAACGGCCCTCCTGCCGAACGGCGATTAGAAAGAAAGGTAACCGAAGAGATGGAATCATCGAGCGTATCTGAAAAAAAGGAACGTCTGGGACTGGTTCTCGAGGGCGGCGGAATGCGAGGGATCTATACCTCGGGAGTTCTGGATGAGTTTATGGAACGCGGAGTACGGGTGGACGGCCTGGTGGGCGTGTCCGCCGGCATCCTCCACGGTATTTCCTATGTGTCCGAACAGCTGGGAAGAAATATCCGATATTTCGTAAAGCTTCGCAGTAATAAGCGGTTTATGAGCCTGCAGTCCCTGATCCGGACCGGAAATATCTGCGAGACCGAGTTCTGCTATCACGAGATCCCGGAAGTGCTTGCACCCTTCGATAACGGTACATTTGTGAAGAATGCGAAGGATCTGGAGGTATATTCGACTGCGACGAATCTGGAGACCGGAAAGGCGGAGTACATACGGCTTCTGGACGTGGAGCGGCAGATCGATGCCCTTCGCGCCTCTGCTTCCATGCCGCTGGTATCGGAAACCGTGGAGTATGACGGGATGAAGCTTCTGGATGGCGGAACGGCTGACAGTATCCCCATTGATTTTATGCGGGAAAAAGGTTTTCAGCGGAATATCGTAGTGCTGACACAGACGGAAGGCTATCAGAAAAAGCCGGATCGGACACTCCCGTTCATGAAGTGGAAGTATGCCGACTATCCAGAGTATATAAAGGCAGCGGAGGAACGCTATCGGAAGTATAATGCTACGCTGGAGCGCCTTGCGGAGTATGAGAAAAACGGCAGCGTACTGATCCTCCGACCCAGCCGTGATCTGGGTGTGGGACGGACAGAGAAGAAGGTCGAGAATCTGAAACGTTTATATAAACTGGGCCGGTTTGATGCCCGGAATAAAATGGAAGAGATACTGGAATATGTTAAAGGATGAGATATTACGCGTGCTGGAGGATGAGAGGGCAAAGCCCATATCCGGACAGGTGCTTGCAGACCGGTTCGGGGTATCCAGAAATGCGGTTTGGAAAGTGATCAATCAGCTGAAGGAAGAGGGACACAGCATCAGGTCCGACGGAAAAAAGGGCTACTGCCTTGAAGAGAGTTCGGATGTCCTCTCTGTGCCGGGGATCCGAAACTATCTTCAGTCACCGGAGCTTTCGGTGGAGGTTTACTCTGAAATCGATTCCACAAATAACGAAGCGAAGCGGAGACTGGGGGCCGGCGAAAGCCGGAATCTTCTTCTGGTGGCAGATAAACAGACCGCCGGCAGAGGCCGGATCGGCCATACCTTTTATTCGCCGGAGCATACCGGGATCTATATGACCCTCAGTATAGAGCTTCCCATGCCGCTTTATCAGCCGGAGAGGATCACCCTGGCAGCGGCGGTGGCCGTGGTACGCGCCGTACAGCCCTATCTTTCGGAGGAACTCAGGCTGAAATGGGTGAACGACATTTTCTATAAAGACTTAAAGGTTTGCGGGATCCTCAGCGAGGGGATCACGGATCTGGAGACCGGACTCATCCAGCATGCCATTGTTGGCATCGGTTTAAATGTGCGTCCTGCGGACTTTCCTCCGGAGCTTCGGGAGATCGCAGGGTCTCTGGAACTGGAACGCCCCAGCCGAAATGAGATCGTTGGACGTATCGTAAACTCCCTGGAGGAGCTTTACCGGGATCTTACCAATGATGATTATATCCGGGAATATATGGAATATTCCATGCATCCGGAAAAGGTGAAGGAGTTTTTGAAAATTAACGGTTGACAGAACGAAAACCATGTGATAATATACATCTTGTTGCGGACGACAGCGGTCGAATAGCAACAGGAAATGCGCGAGTGGCTCAGCGGTGGAGCATCTCCTTGCCAAGGAGAGGGTCGCGGGTTCGATTCCCGTCTCGCGCTCTCAGGACTCTTAAAAAAGAGTCCTTTTTTCATGCCTGTAAAATGCCGAAAAATCACACAAAAGTAGTGTGGATTTTCGGCATTTTTTTGACTTCGGTTTTGGTTGACACCGCTGTAATACTTTGGTAGTATTTTTGTAATTATTCATTAAGAAGAAATATATCAACCCAGCCAGGAAAGTGAGTGTGGAAAATGAGCGAGATTATTGGTGAAGGCATTACATTTGATGACGTGTTATTGATCCCCGGTTACTCAGAGGTGTTACCGAATGAGGTGGATCTCTCAACCCAGTTAACAAAGAAGATCCGGTTGAATATACCGCTCATGAGTGCAGGTATGGATACTGTTACAGAGCATCGTATGGCAATCGCCATGGCTCGTCAGGGTGGTATCGGTGTTATTCACAAGAATATGAGCATTGAGGCTCAGGCAGAAGAGGTTGACATGGTAAAGCGTTCAGAGAACGGTGTTATCTCCGATCCCTTCTCACTCTCAGCTGAGCATACCCTTCGCGATGCAGATGATCTGATGGCGAAGTTCCGTATCTCCGGTGTGCCCATCGTTGCACCGGGCGGCAAGCTGATCGGTATCATCACGAATCGTGACCTGAAATTCGAAACAGATTATTCCCAGAAGATCAAAGACGTTATGACCTCCGAGGGCCTGATCACAGCACGTGAGGGCGTTACCCTGGAGGAGGCTAAGAAGATCCTCGGCAAGGCACGTAAGGAGAAGCTTCCCATCGTTGATGAGAACGGCATCCTGAAGGGTCTTATCACCATCAAGGATATTGAGAAGGCCATCAAGTATCCCCAGGCTGCAAAGGATCCCCACGGACGTCTGCTCTGCGCAGCAGCCGTTGGTGTAACTGCAGATGTTACAGACCGTATCGATGAGCTTGTAAAGTCTCATGTGGATGCAGTCGTTATCGATACAGCACATGGTCATTCTGCAAATGTACTTCGTGTATTCTCCATGATCAAGGAGAAGTATCCGGATCTGGATGTAATTGCCGGAAATGTTGCAACACGCGAAGGAACAGAGGCTATGATCAAGGCCGGCGTAGATGCGGTTAAGATCGGTATCGGACCCGGTTCCATCTGTACCACACGTGTGGTAGCAGGTATCGGTGTTCCCCAGGTAACAGCAGTTATGAATGCTTATTCCGCAGCAAAGGAAGCAGGCATCCCTGTGATCGCCGATGGCGGTATCAAGTTCTCCGGTGATGTGACCAAGGCTCTGGCTGCCGGCGGAAATGTATGTATGATGGGTTCCATCTTTGCAGGTACAGATGAGGCTCCGGGTGAGTTCGAGCTGTATCAGGGACGTAAATATAAGGTTTACCGTGGTATGGGCTCTCTTGCAGCCATGGAAGCAGGATCCAAGGATCGTTACTTCCAGGCAAACGCAAAGAAGCTGGTACCGGAAGGTGTGGAAGGCCGTGTGGCTTACAAGGGCAGCGTAGAGGATACCGTATTCCAGCTGATCGGAGGACTTCGCTCCGGTATGGGATATGTAGGAGCTGCGAACATCGAAGAGCTGCATGAGAAGGCTAAGTTCGTAAAGATCACATCAGCTGGACTCCGTGAGAGTCATCCGCATGATATCCAGATCACGAAGGAAGCGCCGAACTATTCCACGGGAGATCAGTAAGAGTAATATAGTATGTGACGGCGCGGGTATACGCTCCGGGCTGTGCACCGTTCGGACACAGATAATGGTCCGCCCGGCGCACACCCATCGCTGCCCGCGCCGGTATACTGTATTCTGCGTGCTGATTCAAGGAACCATCTCATGCTTTGCATGTGCCGCCTTGGATATACCACGCATTTGTCATGTGATTATAAAATAATAATATAAAGGATTGAGGTAGGATGAAGAGAGAGGATATCCGTAACGTGGCGATCATTGCTCACGTCGATCACGGAAAGACGACACTTGTAGACGGTTTGCTGCAGCAGAGCGGCATTTTCAGAGAGAATCAGGAGGTGGCAGAGCGTGTCATGGACTCCAATGATATCGAGCGGGAGCGCGGTATCACCATTCTGTCCAAGAACACGGCAGTTACCTACAAAGGAGTGAAGATCAACATCATCGATACTCCGGGCCATGCTGATTTCGGTGGAGAGGTTGAGCGTGTCCTGAAGATGGTTAACGGCGTTATTCTGGTGGTGGATGCATTTGAAGGCCCCATGCCACAGACACGGTTTGTACTTCAGAAGGCGCTGGCACTGAATCTTTCCGTCATTGTCTGCGTGAATAAGATCGACCGTCCGGATGCACGTCCGGCAGAGGTTGAGGAAGAGGTTCTGGAGCTTCTGATGGATCTTGATGCGACGGATGCGCAGCTGGACTGCCCCTTTGTTTATGCTTCCGCAAGAGAGGGGGTTGCATCCTACAGCCCGGAGGAGAAGGGTACGGATATGAAGCCGCTCTTTGAGACCATCCTGGAGCATATTCCTGCACCGGAGGGTGATCCGGAGGCGGGTGTCCAGATCCTGATCAGTACCATTGATTATAACGAATATGTGGGCCGGATCGGTGTTGGTAAGATCGACAACGGTACCGTCCGTCTGAACCAGGAAGCCCTCATCGTGAACCATCACGATAAGGACCGTTCCGAGAAGGTAAAGATCGGAAAGCTTTATGAGTATGAAGGCCTGGGCCGCGTGGATGTTTCCGAAGCAACCATCGGTTCCATTGTTGCAGTGTCCGGTATCGCAGATCTGAAGATCGGAGATACCATCTGCTCACCGGATCATCCGGAAGCCATTCCCTTCCAGAAGATCACAGAGCCTACGATCTCCATGCAGTTTATGGTAAATGATTCCCCGCTGGCCGGAAAAGAGGGTAAGTTCATCACCTCCCGCCATATCCGGGATCGTCTTTATAAGGAGCTGAATACGGATGTCAGCCTTCGTGTGGAGGATACAGACTCCACGGACTGCTTCAAGGTATCCGGCCGTGGAGAGCTTCATCTCTCCGTTTTGATCGAGAATATGCGCCGGGAAGGCTACGAATTCGCAGTCTCCAAGGCAGAGGTTATTTATAAATATGACGAGCGCAATAAGCGGACAGAGCCCTATGAGATCGCAGTGATCGATGTTCCGGACGAATTCTCCGGAACCGTCATCAACATGATGAGCGTTCGTAAGGGTGAGCTGTCCGGTATGTCGCCTTCGGAAAGCGGTACCACCCGGCTTGAGTTCCGGATCCCGTCCAGAGGACTTATCGGATTCCGCGGCCCCTTTATGACGGCTACAAAGGGAAATGGTGTGATCAATACCATTTTCGATGGCTATGATGATTACAAGGGTGACATGAATTACCGTGCAAACGGATCTCTGATCGCCTTCGAAGCAGGAACCTCCATTACCTACGGACTGTTCAACGCGCAGGAGAGAGGAACCCTCTTTATCGGCCCCGGTGTTGAGGTTTATGCCGGAATGGTGGTTGGTGAGACAGGTCGTGCAGAGGATATCGAGGTAAATATCTGCAAGACCAAGCATCTGTCCAACACCCGTGCATCCGGTTCCGATGAGGCGCTGAAGCTGGTTCCGCCGAAGCAGCTGTCCCTGGAGCAGTCACTGGATTTCCTGGACAATGATGAGCTTCTGGAGATCACTCCGAAGAACCTCAGGATCCGTAAGAAGATCCTGGATTCCAGACTTCGTATGCGTGAGAACCGGAGAAACCAGAGCTAAGAGATAAAGATAACGATTTCATCCTGGAAGGGGGAGAAAAATGAGAAATCTTACGATGCTGATGGATTACTACGAGCTGACCATGGCAAATGGTTACTTCGTTACAGGCAACAAGGACAAGGTTGCAGTATTTGATATGTTTTACCGGAATAACCCGGATGGCGGCGGTTTCGTGGTCAGTGCGGGACTGGGTATGCTCATTGATTATGTGAAAGGACTACATTTTACAGATGAGGATATCGAGTATCTGAAGGGCAGAAATATGTTTGCCGACGACTTCCTGGAGTATCTGAGAAACTTCAGATTTACCGGAACCATCGAAGCAGTTCCTGAGGGAACCATCGTATATCCGAATACCCCTATTGTTACGGTAACAGCGCCTATTATCGAGGCACAGCTGCTGGAGACCATGCTTCTGATCTGCATCAACTTCCAGTCGCTGATCGCAACCAAGGCAAACAGGATCGCGCGGGCGGCAGGTGCCGGAAATGCCATCGTTATGGAGTTCGGTGCGCGTCGTGCCCAGGGACCGGATGCGGCAGTCTGGGGAACCAGAGCCTGCTACATCGGTGGTGTAAACACCACGGCAACGGTACTTGCAGATCAGAAGTTCGGTATCAAGGCTGTCGGAACCATGGCGCACAGCTGGATCGAGTTCTTCTCCTCTGAGTATGAAGCTTTCAAGGCATATGCTGAGATTTATCCGGACGCATGTGTCCTTCTGATCGACACCTATGATATCCTGAAGAGCGGTCTTCCGAATGCCATCCGTGTTGCACATGAGGTTCTGGAACCCATGGGCAAGCGTCTGCAGGGAATCCGGATCGACAGCGGCGACCTTGCATACTTCTCCAAGAAGATCCGGAAGATCCTGGATGCTGAGGGCATGCAGGATTGCTCCATCGTGGTTTCCAACAGCGTGGATGAGTATCTGATCGACTCCCTGAACAAGCAGAAGGCATGCATCAATTCCTACGGTGTCGGCGAGCGTATGATCACATCCAAGTCCGATCCGGTATTCGGCGGTGTCTATAAGCTGGTTGCAGTAAAGGAAGGAGACGAGTTCGTTCCGAAGATCAAGGTCTCCGAAAATGTAGAGAAGATCACCAACCCCGGAAAGAAGACCCTGTGGCGTATCTTCAGTAATGAGACGGGCTACGGTTATGCAGATCTTCTTGCACTGGACGGCGAAGAGGTGGATGTGACAGAGCCCTATCGGTTCATCGATCCCACACGTCCCTGGAAGAAGATGCATTTTAAGAACAGCACGGCACGTCCGCTGCAGGTAACTGTATTTAAGGACGGCGAGCTGGTCTATGAACAGCCGTCCCTGAAGGAGATCCAGGCTTATGTCCAGAAGCAGTTGAAAGAAGAGGTCTGGGAGGAGGAACAGCGTTTTGCAAACCCCCATATCCATTATCTGGATCTCACCAAGAAGCTGTATGAGACAAAGGAGAAGCTGCTTTCCGAAGCTACGAATATTGAATAGAGTTTAGAACAGAGTTGTTACATTTGCACATTTCATTTCTATCATTCGTAGTACTTAAAATTATTGAACATATCCCCGAATGATGATATGATAGAATAGATGTGTGGGAGGTAACAACAATGGCAGATAATAATACCAGTTATGATGAGTTTACACTGAATTTCCGATTGGAAGAGGGTGTTCCGATCGATCAGCATGAACTTACCGTATTTAATTATGAATTCGTAGGAAACAGAACAACCTGTGAGGTGGTTGAGGTTGATGAACAGCTTGCACTGCAGTTCAAGATACCGGCAACCCTTCCCCTGGAGCAGTTTTTGCAGAAGCAGCTGTACAAGGGAGAGTTCCTGTCCATCCTTTCGAATATTCTGAAGCAGCTGATCTATTTCGATGAGAATCTGATGTCATTTAACAAGCTTCTGTTAAATGTACATTATATGTACATCGAGCTGTCCACGCTGGACATTCAGCTGATCTTCATGCCCGTGACAAAGAAGTTCGCGGACTGCAACATCACAGAGTTTATTCAGACCTTTATCAGCAAGGTTCGTTTCGCGAACATGGCCTGCGTTGAGACAGTGGAGAAGCTTCTCAAGTATCTGGACAGCAAGCTGATGTTTGATCTGAATGATTTCTATCATTACGTGCTGTCTCTGGAGGAAGAGATGATCCTGGAGGACAATCCGGATACAGACTCGGCCGAGGCTGCAACCACGGTACTCAGTCCGACATCGTCAGATTACAACAATCCGATCCCGTACCTGGTACGGATCAAGACAAACGAGCTGATCCCCATTATCAAGGCCGAATTCCTGATCGGAAAGTCACCGGATGCGGATTATCAGATCACGGATAACCGTCGCGTCAGCCGGAAGCATGCAACCTTCCGGATCAGCAACGGAGAGTGCTACGTGAGAGATCATAACTCCACCAATCATACCTTCATCAACGGAAAACTGATCCAGCCAGAATTCGAGATCATGCTGGCAAATAATGATTATATCCGGTTGGGAGATGAGGAGTTTAAGTACTGGGTGCGTTAGCAATGAGCCACGCATAACAAAATAGAGATGGTCTTGTGTGAGTTTACTCACAAACAAGACCATCTCTATTTTGTTGTATGCGGCGAATGCCGCATCCTCGACGGATACGAAGTATCCGGAGAGGGGCGTGGCCTCTAGTCATCCAACCCCAGCATAGCCCTCTTATCCTGAATCTCATCCCGAAGCTCAAACTTAAGCTTCTTTACTTCTTCCTCAGTAAGCCCGGACATGAGGACCACTTCCTCAACGGGGATATTTCCCTTCAGCATTCTTGCTGCAAGATCGTACTTTGCCTTTGTTGTATTATTCATAGCAGTTACCTTCCTTTTGATTTATTCAGAATTTATGCGGGATCCACAGTCAGTGACTGGAGGAGTTCCGCATTTTTTGCGATGACATCCTTCATGGGTGCCGGCCCCGGAGCGCCAATGGTATTTCTGGCCTCCACACAGGTTTTCAGGGAGATGGCATCGAAGATATCCTCTTCGAAATGTGCGTCGATTGTTCGAAGCTCCTCAAGACTTAAGTCATCGATGGCGCAGCCCTTATCCAGACAGAAGAGGACCAGACGTCCGATGATACCGTGAGCATCACGGAAGGGAACACCCTTCTTCACCAGATAATCTGCAGCATCCGTAGCATTGGTGAAGCCTCGCATGGCGCTGACAGCCATGGTATCCTTATGCAGCTGCATGGTTGCGATCATGCCGTTAAACAGGGTGAGACATCCCTTTGTAGTATCCAGAGCATCGAAGGTAAGTTCTTTGTCCTCCTGCATATCCTTATTATAAGCAAGGGGGATACCCTTCATGGTTGTAAGAAGAGAGGTGAGAGCGCCATACACCCGTCCGGTCTTTCCACGGACAAGCTCGGCGATATCCGGATTCTTCTTCTGGGGCATGATGGAGCTTCCGGTGCTGTAAGCATCATCCAGCTCGATAAAACCGTATTCATTGGAATTCCACAGGATGATCTCCTCCGAGAAGCGGGAGAGATGCATCATGATGGTTGCACATGCGGAGAGCAGCTCGATGCAGTAATCCCGGTCGGATACGGAATCCATGGAATTCAGCGTCGGCCCTGCAAAGCCCAGCAGTTTCGCAGTCATTTCCCGATCCAGAGGATAGGTGGTTCCTGCCAGGGCACCTGCACCCAGCGGGCAGTAGTTGAGACGGGCATAGATATCAGTCAGACGGCTGAAATCCCGCTTGAACATTTCCATATAAGCGCCGATGTGATGAGAGAAGCTGACCGGCTGAGCCTTCTGCAAATGTGTGAAGCCCGGCATATAGGTCTCCAGATTCTCCTCCATCAGCTTCTGAAGGGTCTTCATCAGAGTAAGGACCCGTTCCTCCAGCTCGGATACCTCGCCGCGGACATAGAGACGCATATCCAGAGCCACCTGATCGTTGCGGCTGCGTCCTGTGTGCAGTTTCTTTCCCGCATCGCCGATGCGGTCGATGAGATTTGCCTCCACAAAACTGTGAACATCCTCATACTTTGTGGTGATCTCCAGTGCTCCGGTTTCCACATCCTTCAGGATCCCGTCAAGACCGGACAGGATCTGATCCCGTTCCGCTTCTGTGATCACGCCCACAGCCGCCAGCATGGTGGCATGTGCCTTGCTTCCGCGGATATCCTGGGGAAGCAGTCTCTGATCAAAGGTGATGGATGCATTAAAATCATATACCAGCTGGTCGGTTTCCTTGGTGAACCGTCCGCCCCAAAGCTGTGCCATATTAGTTACCTCACAAACGTTTATAATTCGGGTCCTGTCGACCCTGCAACCCATTATAAAACATATTCGGGAACGGGGCAAGGGTGGAAAAGAACAGGAAAATGTGATAGCATGAACGAAGCGGCCATTGCGGCTGTATGGAATGACAACGAAACGAGGTGGAAGATGAGAGAAACGGTCTTAATGTTTGCGATCCCGGACAAATCGGTTCGGAATGATATCAGGAATCTGCTGGCCCCCATGAAGCTGTACGTCAAATATATCGAAAGCCAGCAGTACAATCGTACGCTGGCTTCCCTGGCCGGCCTGCAGCCCATGAAGGAGCTTCCGCTTCCTTATGACGGACCGGAATTCGATACACCACTGCTGATCTTTGCGGGGATTGAGGACCGAAAACTGGGTCTTATTATTGATGCTTTAAAGCAATACCCGAGGTGTAAATTCCCGCTGAAGGCTGTGATGACGGAGACCAGTCAGAACTGGGCTGCTGCCTATGCCTTTATTCATATTAAAGCAGAGCACGAATCGCTTCACCCCGAGGGATGAATATTTGCTTCCTCCGGTTTCAGGGGCGGAGGAGAGGATCAGGTGAGGGTAGTTGCTCTACTTTAAAATCCCTCATTTGACCACATTTCTCTTAAGGCCATCAGACAGCCTTCTTGTCGGAGAAGGAGCGGAGAGATGCGATCTCGCCGTCCACGATGCGGATCAGCTTGGTTCCGTAACGTGCAGACTCCTCAGAGTGGGTTACCTGGATGATGGTCTTGTTATACTCACGGTTGATCCTCTGGAACAGCTCCATCAGCTTGGTTCCGTTCTTGGAGTCCAGGTTTCCGATGGGCTCGTCCAGGAAGAGGATATCCGGATCAAAGACCAGGGCACGGGCGATGGCTACACGCTGCTGCTGACCACCGGAGAGTTCCCGGGGAGTCAGCTTTCTGCGGCTTTCCAGACCGATGAGCTCCAGGCATTCATCGATGCGGTCCTTGTGAGCGCTCAGCTTTTCGCCTGCCAGACTTAAGGGAAGGGCGATATTGTCCTCAACACTTAAGTTCGGTACCAGGTTATAGAACTGGAACACGAAGCCGATCTCATGGTTCCGCATACGGCAGAGCTGCTTATCACTCAGGGTGCTGAGGTCGGTGCCGTTGATGGATACGGTTCCGGATGTGGGCTGGTCCAGTCCGCCCAGAAGATAGAGCAGAGTGGACTTTCCGCTTCCGGAGGGCCCCATGATGGATACGAAATCGCCATGTTCCACCTTGAAATTGATATTCTTTAATACTTCGGTTGTCTGCTTTCCGTTTACGAAAGATCTGTTTACATTCTTTACTGTGATTGCACTCATTTTATTTTCCTCCATTATTCAATCGAAATGTGTTTTTAAATGTTGATATTTGTTTCCGTACTTCTGGTTTATTCGTACTTCAGTTCCTGTACTACACTGAGCTTTTTGCTCTTCATCATGCTGGAAACGGATGCTACCAGGATGATGGCTGTGATGATCAGTGCATACTTGGGTATCTCGACCCAGGTGAATTCGATGACCATCGGAAGTCCGATGAAGATCGTAAATGCTGTCATCATTCCGGAAAGCAGGATGGTGAAGGGTATTGAGATCAGGATGCTGAATACCACACTCATCAGACTTTCTGAGAAGAGAAGGTTCCTTCTCTTGCTGCGATCCATACCCAGGGAAGTCATGACTGCAAATTCACGCTTTCTCTGGAAGAAGCAGATCGCGATGTTGTTGAAGACTCCGATGGAAGCAATGATCATAGCCAGGTAAGAGAAGATGGACATGACCATAACGATGATCTGATTATTCTCATCATTCAGCTTCATATCCTCGGCATTTGTGGAGTACGTGGATCCGAGGGATGCAAGATAGGACTTGAATGCCTTTTCTGCAGCTTCCGGCTTGGAAGCTCTTACATAAATCTCGGAGGCTTCCTTTGCGTGGAACTCCTTCTTCAGGATCTCGCCCTTGATCAGAACGGAGATACCGCTGTTATAAACAGATCCGTCGTAGATACCGGCAACCCGGAAGGGGACTTCAATGGAATTAACCTTCATGGTTACGGTATCGCCGACCTTTTTGTTGATCTTGTCAGCTACCTTTGTTGTAAGGACGACAGCGCAGTCATCCGAGTCCTTCAGTGCCTGATAGTCTTTTTTGTAAGTGGTTGTGAAACCGAAATACTTATCCAGTGTTGTTTCATAGGAATCCGGGTTGATACCGGTTACGATGGCGGTTTCACCATCTACAGTTCCTTCCAGATAGTAGACCGGATCTACATCGTTCTTTTCGATTCCCTCGATGGAGTCAAGCTTTTCAAGGATCATATCCGTGGTGGAATGATTCGGGTCGATCTCCATGATGTTGGAGATGCTGAAGTCGTAGTCCATTTTCTTATATGCGTCCTCGACCAGTGCTGTCATGCTCTTTCCGAAGGAAGCGATCATGAGAACGGAAGAGAAGGAAACAACGATCAGTACGATGTTATTTCTGAGAAGCTTTGAGCTTCGAATGTTGTTTAATGTAAGGAAGAGGGTTGTGTTGCCTCTTACGACCTTGCTGAGTGCGCCGGCAATGTATTTTACGGCTGCCGGTGTTAAAAGAATGATGCCTGTGTATGCTGTAACGAAACCGATCGCTCCGAAGAAAGAAGGCATATCCTTATAGAGGAAGAAAACAACCGTCGAGAAAGCCAGGAGAACGATGCCGATCAGAGGCTTTACGATGCGATTCTTTCTTGTGTGATCCACACGGTTCAGGATCACATCCTTTGTCTGCAGCTTCCGGATGGATCTTACCGGGAAGTAAGCTGAGATGGTGGAGAGGGTCACTGCGAAGATCATGCCGACTGCGATGTGAACCGGGTTGATCTTGAAGGGAGTGTAGATCTCGTACTCTGCCAGCGGAGAAACCATTCTGCCAAGGAAGAAGAGAAGTACTTCTCCTATGACACATCCTACGAGACCGCCAAACAGACCGTACAGGAAGCCTTCACCGAGGATGATCCGTTCAACCTTTTTCTTTGTAGCACCCTGACTCATAAATGTTCCGATGGTTGCCATCCGCTCTGTCAGGATCAGCTTGAATACTCCGTGGATGATGATGGCGCTTACGATGGCTACGATTGCCATCATGAAGTAGAGACCAAGAGTGATGGAGTCATTTCCTATGACTGAAGAGGAATGTGCTACCGCATTGTAATCCTTGTTTGCTTCATTGAAGCTGTCTGCGAATGCGGAAGCTTCGCCTTCCTTTACATTTGCCAGGGCTACGTTGTAGCCGCCGTCTGCCTGCATCTTTTCGTTCAGGAACTCATAAGGAACCAGGAGATTGAAGGACTCCTTCGTGTCGCCGTAGAACAGGTTTTCATTCGCGCTGATGGCTGTGACCTGAAACGTTACCTTATTCCCTGCAAGGTAGAGGGAAATGGTAGAACCCTTACCCAGATTCAGGGAGTCGGCGATACGTTTCGAGATTATACAGGAGGGCTGGTCAGCAGCCTTTTTCTCTGCGAGGAAATCGGTGTTCCCTTCGATCATGTTTCCTTCGTAAGCCTTGCGGCCCTGGAGACTAACGTACTTGATCTTGTCATTTTCGTTAATGACTCCGGTTGTCTGTAACAGATAAACGACGTCTTTCAGGCCTTCGTCCTTGATGTCGCCTTCCTTCATGTACGGATCGTCTTTTCTGGAAGTGATCATCAGGTCCGATAAATGTCCCGCTTCATATGGAGCATTGAGACTGTCCATGACTACGTCTACCATGCCGAGGCTGGCGACCAGCAACGCGGCACTGACTGCGATCGAGAAGAGCATCATGAAGAATCTGCCTTTCTTCTCGAGCATACTGTGTGAGATGTACTTTAGAAAAACCTTCACCTTTCGTATCCTCCTACGATTTATTTTGTTCGGTACATTTGCTATCATAAACGCATAAAATTAATTCATCTTTTGATTCAGATTAAGAAAAAATGAAGAAAGATTAAAAAAAGATTAAAAAGAATACCCGGCATGTGCTAAAATGTGAACCATGAGATAGATTTAGATAGAATTGAGAATAGAGAAATGAAAACGTGGAAGAAAGTAACAATCGAAGTGATCGCTCTTGTGGTGATCCTGGCTGTGGTGCTGAAGCTGGTGGAATGGTGGACCGGCGTGAATCCGCTGGACAATCTCAGAAAGCGTGGCGAAGCACTTTCCGATATCAGCGAGGTAGCATCAGTTCTGGCAAAGGAGATGGAGGCCGGGAAAGAGGGAGATGTGGTCCTGTTCATAAAGGATATCCCGGATGAGGATCTGAAGAATATCAACTATACCCTCAGTAATCTGAACGGAAGCGTGGACTCGTTCCAGGTATATATGAAAATGTTCGGCGTGCGGAGAGTCAATTTCAAGATCGTCCGCTCGGATAACAGTTATGTACTGGACTGCTATAAAAACGGAACGCCGATCCCGGACAGCCGCCCGGAGGCACAGAAGCTGTATAAGAAGGTGAAGGCCATCATCGATGCCTTGATCGGGAGAAAGATCATGACGGAATTTCAGAAAGAGGTTGCGCTTCATGATTATCTGGTGGACAACTGCACCTACAGCTTCGGAAGTGACAAAAATGATAATGAATACCGTGCTTACGGTGCGCTGGTGGAAGGTCAGGCGGTCTGCAACGGATATGCAGAGGCCATGGCGCTGCTGCTTTCCTGCGCAGATGTGGAAAACAGGTATGTGGTTGGAACAGTAGCCTCCGGAAGCAGATCTGTCAGGAAGCAGGAACAGGAAGGAACAGAAGGGACTGTTACGACCAATAAAAAGGAGAATCACGCATGGAATCAGGTGAAGGTAAACGGAACCTGGTACAATCTGGATGCCACCTGGGATGACCCGGTGGGTGAGACACCCATTGTGTCTCATGCATATTTTAACCTGAGTGACGAACTGATGCGGAGAGATCATACCTGGGCAGAGGAGAAGTATGAGACCTGTCCGGATATGAGCTGGAATTATTTTTACAGAAATCAGACCTACTTTGAGCGGTCCTCGGATCTGGATGCATATGTGACAAGAAGGGTGTCGGCCAGACCCTATGGCACCATGGAATGTGCCTTTGGCCAGTTTGAGCTGACCAATACCACCTTACAGGGACTGTCCACTGTGCCGGGACTCCGGTCTGTGTATTATTCCACCGTGGGAGACTTCGCTTTTTCAGTCGTGACGCTATACGTGAATTAAGGAGCAGGCAGATGCAGCAGTTTATTATAGAAGATACCAAGGGCTTTATGGGAAAGCTTCTGTCATCGGAATTCTTTGACCGGCTGGAGTTGGTTCAGCTGGAGCTTACCACATCCGTGGTGCATACGGTGGACGGAAGACTTCGGAAGGAGTTCTTTGATACAGATCAGGAAGCAGAACTGAAAGCAGAGGGGATGGGAGAGTACATCCGCTGGAAGGAAGAAAAGGCTCTCTTTTTCCAGTCCATCCGGGGGACCACGCTGCCCCTGGGATTTAAGATCGTATTTCGGATCCCGGATGCGATGGCGCTTCAGATCTCAGACCGGCTGGCAGCCATTTCATCCATGTTTTTAAATGTGAACTATACCCGTTTACAGACCACGGTGACCACCGGGATTTCCATGAAATCCTTCCCTTCGGATCCCTCCATCGGGCAGGAATTCGATGCGTTTGTGAAAAATGTCTTCCAAAAGATGGAAATCGGTTAATTGTCAGACAAATCTTTGTGCACTTTTTATCAAAATAATTGTTGAAAATCACGAATGGATGTGTTATATTTATTACAGAAATATTAAGAAAACCATCCTTTACCAAATTTGATGCCGGATTCCCCAAAGTCCGGCATCTTTCATTTTGTGAAGAAAATGTGTACAGATCCATATTTTATGCGGATTCTCATGATTCTGCCCGCGTAATTAGCACTCCGTTTTAGTGAGTGCTAATTTTTTCTTGACTTTTCCGACCTTCGGGACTAATATATAGAAGGTGTTCATTTTGCGTATATTTTGAACAAATATTATGTGCTCGATTGGATGAAGTGAACAATTGGGCGAAATTATAAAGAAGGAGTTATTGATATGGCAGCAAAGAAAACAAACAAGGGAAGTCTTACGATCAACAGCGAGAACATTTTCCCTATTATCAAGAAATGGCTTTATTCAGATCACGATATCTTCATTCGTGAGCTGATCTCCAATGGCGTTGATGCGGTAACGAAGATGAAACGTCTGGCATCGCTCGGCGAGGCTGAGCTGGAAGAGGGTGAGCAGTTCCGGGTGACAGTCTATGCTTCTCCCAAGGACAAAACCCTTACCTTTGAGGATAACGGTATCGGTATGACAGCGGAAGAGGTGGATAAGTATATCAACCAGATCGCATTCTCCGGTGCAACGGACTTCCTGGAGAAATACAAGGATAAGGATCAGAATGACCAGATCATCGGACATTTCGGACTTGGATTCTACAGCGCATTTATGGTTGCCGAGAAGGTGGAGATCGAGACCATGTCCTATCAGAAGGGCGCAAAGGGCGTTCACTGGGAGTGTGACGGCGGAACCGAGTTTACCATGTCCGAGGTTTCCGGCCTGTCCCGCGGAACGCGGATCACACTTTACATGGCTGAGGACAGTCTGGAATTCTGCAATGAGTTTAAGTGCCGGGAAGTGATCGGAAAGTACTGTTCCTTCATGCCGGTAGAAATCTACTTCGTGAATGAGGATAAGGCAAAGGAAAAGGCCGAGGCTCCGGAGCAGAAGAAGGCAGAAGAGAAGAAGAAAGCAGCAGCCAAGAAGAAAGCAAAGAAGGATGAGGATGATCTGATCGGCGATACACCGGCAGAGGTTACAGAGGATACCAGCCATGAGGATATCGTGGAGACGGATGATGCTGACGAGCCGGAAGAGAAGGAAGAACCCATCAACGATACACATCCTCTTTGGATGAAGACCCCCGGTGACTGCACGGATGAAGAGTATAAGGACTTCTATCAGAAGGTGTTCTATGATTTCAAGGAGCCCATGTTCTGGATCCATCTGAATATGGATTATCCCTTTAATTTGAAGGGTATCCTGTACTTCCCGCGGATCAATCCGAATATGGATCAGCTGGAGGGTAAGGTTAAGCTTTATAACAATCAGGTGTTTGTTGCGGATAATATCAAGGAGGTCATCCCCGAGTTCCTTCTGGTTCTGAAGGGCGTGATCGACTGTCCGGATCTGCCGCTGAACGTATCCAGAAGCGCACTGCAGAACGACGGTTTTGTTCGTAAGATCTCCGATCATATCACAAAGAAGGTTGCAGACAAGCTCATCGGCATGTGCAAAAATCACAGGGACGAGTACGAGAAGCTTTGGGATGATCTGTCACCCTTTGTAAAGTTCGGATGTCTGCGTGATGACAAGTTCAACGAGAAAATGAAGGACTATATCATCTACAAGAACCTGGAGGGCAAGTATGTGTCTCTGGCTGAGTATCTGGAGGCTGCAAAGGAGACTCACGAAAATCAGGTATTCTATGTGACGGATGAACAGCTTCAGGCGAAGTATATTGAGCTCTTCAAGGCAGAGGGCTTGGATGCGCTGTATATGACACACAATATCGATAATCCCTTCATCACCAGTCTGGAAGCAAGAGATGATAAGGTGAAGTTCCGCCGGATCGATGCGGAGCTGTCCGATACCCTGAAGGGTGAGAAGCTCTCCGAGGAGGATGAGAAGGCATATACGGATAAGCTGACGGAGACCTTCCGCAAGGCACTGGATATGCCGGAACTGAAGGTGAAGGTGGACAGCCTGAAGGATGAAAATGTATCCAGCATGCTGATCCAGTCTGAGGAGTCCCGCCGTATGGCTGAGATGATGAAGATGTACAACATGGCCGGAATGGGAATCGGCATGGGAGGAATGGACAAGACAGACGAGACACTGGTACTGAATGCAAATAACAGTCTGGTGAAGTACATCTTCGAGAATCCGGAAGGAGAGATGACGGATACGGTATGCTGCCAGCTCTATGATCTGGCCGTGCTGGCAAACCGTCCGCTGACGGCAGAAGAACTGACC
>CADAXW010000013.1:20324-104399 GCA_902792005.1 uncultured Lachnospiraceae bacterium | reverse complement strand
CTTCGTAAAGGCGGCTTATACAACTCCCAACAGGTGCCGGAGAAGCACACTTCTCCTCACCCTTTACAAACGATTCTGCCTCTTTTCCGAAAGCCGCCATAGAATGAGTCGGATGCAGAGAACGCACACCATCTTTTCGAAAAGCTGCGACCTCAGCAAGCTTTCCGATATCCGGTACTGTCGATCTGTAGTCTTATCCTCCGGCTTTTCCGGTTCCACGGGCTTATCAGTATCACCCAGAGCCTTTGTCACCTTCTCCGCCAGATCTCCCATCCTCGCATACATCCAGTTTCCCGGATAGGACTTTTTCGCAAACCATCTGTGAACCGTCAGGATCATCTCTCCGCTCTTCGGAGTATGAAAAGAGAGCCGCTTTTACACGACTCTCCACTGAATAGTTTTAAATTCTAAATTGTCTAATGTGTTCCACCACACGCATCATAAACTGAATTGAATACATCTTCAGGTATTTTAACGAAATACCATCCTAACGGATCATAACCAACATACCCACCTTCAATCAATCTTATACGAATAACTGTACCATCACTCATCGTCAAAATAAGGTGCGCCTGGTTCTGTGTATCATAGATACTCTCATTATTACTAGTAGGATCACTCATGTTATTATCAGGATTCCATGTATTTATAAATTCGCCATTGTCAACAGCATCCCAAAATTCACGCCAGACATCATTTGGAATATTAGCATCCTGATAATTTCCGCCTTCATAGTCCCAGTCATAATGGCTCTGCCATTTAACAATCTCTGTCCTTTCACTTATGTGGAGCCTATCCTCAAACAAATCCTGTCCTTTTGCTAAAGTGATACCATTAAGGCAATCGTAGAACTCTATCCATAAAGTTGGATTATGGTTCTCATCTTCCACCTCGCTACGAATGCATATACGAAAGTTCTTATCATATCCATTTACAGAATAAACTTCACCAGGAACCGTAGACGCAAATTCTGTAGCATATTCATCTTGTGTTGACCACTCGTCAATATTTCCTTTTGCGCTTCCCAGATAATCTCCCACTAATGATTCTATCCTTTGAGCATCTGCACCATAGTAACTCTCTGCCTCAGTATAGATCTGTCCTTGATAAACAATAATCCCAATCATTTTTGCTGCCTCGGTTTCTGAGGAATCAGGCAGTTCAATCTGTGGAATAAATATACCTTCCGCAACATTTTCATTTGCATGATCCGATTTTTCCTCTTGGTTATCATTATTCTCTGCGATAGCAGTATTTTTATTAAGATCCGGATTCTTCTCAACATTAGGTGTATCTGTCAACTTAGGAATCGCAATTCCTGCAATAACGATTAAGCACACACATGCAGCCACAGCAGGTATCCATTTAAGATATTTTTTCTTTTTTGGTTCTGCTTGCATATTTGCCGCATTGTTAATATATTTCTCGTTTATCCCACCAACAGCTTCCAAAAGATCATGATCCTTCATACGTCATAACCTCCTTCTTCTAAATGCTTTTTTAAGTCTGATCTCATCCTGAACAACATAGTCTTCACCTTGCTCTGTGAAAAGCCATAGGTCTTTGCTATCTGAGATACTGAATCAAAATACCAATATCTTCTCACGAAAACATTTTGCTGCTCTTCAGTACACTTCTCCAAAAACTTGTCGATAAGACCACTAAGATAATTTGCTTCTATCTCTGCATCTATCTCTGCTTCTATGTCGTTATCCGCAGGAATACATTCCTGCATTTCCTGTGTCAGTTCACAATATAAGGCATACCTTTTTTGCCTGCTGTTCTTCTTGCACACATTCAATGCAATGTGTCTCACAATCCTACCAACAAACGCAAAGAGATAATTCCTCGGTTCATGCGGCGGAATCAGTTCCCATGTTTCAAGATAAGCATCATTCTCACATTCTTTTGCCGTTTCCCTGTCATTAAGGATACTGTTCGCTATATTTCTAAGCCTTGAACCGTATTTTTGCGCTGTCTGGTTTATAGCATCTTCGTTTCTGGACAAGTAGAGCTCTACTATTTCATTATCATTCACGAATCGCTTCCTCCTTTCAGCTTATTTAAGGCCTTCACCCTATATAGCAACATTTCCTTACTGGTGGTTACACATTTTTCAAAAATATTTACTCACCATTATAAATATCGGCAGCATAACAATAAAGAAAAACTTAGAATTCTTTCAATGTAAAACCCACCTCCCACAGGCTCCCACTCCTTCTTCGCTTCCGGAAGCAGCCACTTCGGATAGTCGGGCATTCCTTTACCCGGCATCGGCTCTTTAGTATTCAGTTTTCTTTTCCCTGGATTGCCTTCCAGCTTCTTCAATGCTGTAGGTTTCGGGTTTCTCCCAGCCATCGGAATCCCTCCTTTCCGCAAAATAAAAGGACCATGCTCTTCACATGATCCTCTTGATCTTATTTACTATTCTTTCTTCATTTCCAGCTTCGAGATATATGATCCCATTTTGCTGAATAATTATTGTTTCCGATTATGTTCTCTACAATTGGAAGCAGTAGCGTTTTGAGCAGCTCAACCACATCTTCCAGTTCTGCATTCACAAGCGCTTTCTTCTTTTTTAGAAATGCTTTCCATCTGTTTTGGTGAATTTCACTTGCCAAAAAGTCTTCAGTGAAAGCAAAGATATCATCAAAACCTGTACCTCTATGCTCAAAGGTTTCTCTGACTGCTTCCTTCGGTTCTGTTCCATCAAGGTCATACCGGTCAGCGAGGATATACATATCGTAAAAATCCTTATATCTGCTGTTGGCATCTCCCAGAGAAACGATTGCTTCAAAGCACCTTCCTAACTCTTAATTCCAAATCAATCCTTCCACCAATCCATCGCACGCGATGCATACAATTCTTTCTATTCAGACCCTGCTACGACTGATTATACCATAAACTATTCATAATTTCGCAATATTCATAATTTCGCAATTTCACTATCATTTTGAAATCTTGATAAATGCTCAAATGGCAGGATCTGTCTGCCCCTGAATAAACCGCAGCCATCATTGATCAGCTGATTGTTATACGCCTTGAACATATTTACATTTACCGATGCCAGATCAAGCTCCTGAAGCTTTATAAGCCGCTCGTATGCTTCGTCAAAACAGCTGCACTGTCCCTCAGGAATCATATCTCTCTTTGCACGATTTTCCTCCTGCTGTTTCTCATAGCCATCATGATTTGCCCTTCCTATCTCTGCGAGATCATCCATATCCTTGGTTCTGATCTGTAACTCTGTATGACATCTTGCAAAATTATCAAAAAATGTGATATGGAGCGCTTTATATCCCGATGTGCGCGGAGTTTGAACATAGTCTCTATAATAGGACTGATTATTATCAGACAGGTATATCGAGGTATTTCTATCAGGAATCCCTGAAAGCTCCGGAGTAAAACCCCTTTCTTCAAGAAACTCAGGAAGTACATTTGCTATTTCATAAAGATACTTCAGTTCCTGCTCTTCAATGCTATCCTGTTCTGTTACATGACACTGGGGCAATGATATAACGATTCGATATGCGATCAAATCTCTGAAACAATTGAGATTGTTTTTTATCTCAGCATCATTTGGATATTTTCCCTTTTCCTTATAATAATCGTGAATATACTCCAAGATATAACCATTGAATTTTTCTTCAGCACGTATAAGTGATTTGATTCTTCCCTTGAATGTAAATGCAAGAAAAGGATACTTATTTGCCATGTACATATAGAACTCATTTATCCTCTGGGATTGTGATGTAAGGAATTCTGTATGCTCAAGAATTTCAATGATCTGAATCAGGAAATTGCTATGTGCCATATCTATTGGATTGTGATTTTTAATAGCCTCTTCCTTCAAATCGTTGGAATACTGAAGAAGAATCTTCAGAACAGTATCACCGGAAAACAAATAATCATTTAGCGTAATCATATAAACCTTGTAACCTCCTCAAAAAAAACAGGCGCCTCACCTTTTAAAGATGAAACGCCGTTGCTTCCAAAAACAAATCTATCATATGTTGAACTTTTGTCGGAAAAACCGATAGAAGTTTCTGATAGCTCACCTGATTCAAGAATATTATATCATCTTATTCTTCCGTCAATCGCTCCATAAGCTCCGGGATATCATACTTCAGCGTTTCAAACACAATATTCAGATCTATATTTCCGTAATCATGTACGATACGATTTCTAAGACCAGTAAGTTCGTTCCATGGCAGGTTACTGTTATTTTCTTTATATTCCTCAGAAAGCCGTTTTACATTCTCTGAGATCTGAATCATTCTAAAAAGCATTGAATCAAGCAGAACTTCGTTATTGTTTAATTCCTGCAGGTCTACATCCTTCATGTGAGCAATAATGAATGTCATATCCGTTCTGATCTTGTCCAGATAGTAAGTATCATTTTTATAGTTATCCATATATCCTGATCCCGTTCTTTAATATCTCATCTGTCAGTTCAAGATTATCCCTAAGTTGCTCAAGACTAAGCACATCTACCTTCTTGTGGAGCGAAGTCCTGAGTTTTTCAACCATTCCATAAAACTTTAGTCCTTTTACATCGGACGAAACAAGCAGATCTACATCGCTGGTTTCTATAGCTTTACCTTTTGCATAAGACCCAAATAAGACGCAATAATGTACTGGGTACTCCGAGAAAACGCTATCACATTTTTCTTTTATATATTCCAAATCCAAAATACCATGTTCTTCGTCTATCGGGTTTATTGAATTAAGTTTATCAAGAATGTAATTGTATTTTATTGTACCAACCTTATCGGCATCATTCTCATAAGATTTGTATGACCTGAGAGAAATGCCAAGTATTTCTGCAGCTTGCTGCTGGGTCAGTTTCTTTTCTGTTCTCAATTTTTTAATCGCGCCCATATTGCACCTCCATCATAGATAGTATGCAACATTTGCACCTGCGTGTCAAGCATAGGTGCATATTTTGCACCTATGCCCCAGGCATAAGTGCATCATTTAATCTCAGCCTCCCACGCATCTACAAGTCTATCCAGGCTCCATGCCGCATTCGCAGGACTTGTGGATGGAAGCACAACCGCTTTTATTCCCGTCACCGGTTCAATATATTTGATATATAGTCTTTCCGCCGTTTTACCATTGACTATAATCTTCTGAATCGGCGCATGATTCAGGATTTTGCTCAGGTCATTCGCCCGGGCATTTTTGATGCTCGCATCCGATGAGCCCACGATTTCGCATTCTGCGATCACATCCCAAAGAGCAAGATGATTTCCGAGAATCAACTGTTTCTTCTCGTCAATCGAAATCGGAATCTCCTCATCAAAAATACCCGCGATCACCTTCCAGAATCTGTTTTGTGGATGTCCGTAGAAAAACATCATTTCTCTGGACTTTACAGACGGAAAACTACCAAGTATCAGCACCCTTGAATTCTCATCATAAAGTGGTGGGAATGGATGCTTCTGAACATTTGATTTCGCTGTCCGCTTCACTGTTCTGTTCTCATTTTGCGTGTTATATTGGTTGATGTTGATGCTCTTTTTTATCTTCCGCATCCCATCAAACACCACATGTTCGACTTTTTTCTTTCCCATAAATACACCCATTTGAAATGTATCATATCCACAAAACAGTGGCTCAAATCTTTTTTTATTCCTTGATATGCTGGATCAGCTCGATCAGAAATCCGGATGGCTGTGATATCCCTTGGCACCTTATCAACCGCTGAAATATCATAACGAGCCGAAGGTAAGGCTGTTGCCTGATTGCTTCTTGCTCGTATACATGGCGGTGTCAACGGCAGTGTACAACTCACCGAAGTGCTCCGCCTTCTTTCCTGTTGAGAGCACAGCTCCTACACTGCCAGTGACCTTCCGTTCTCCCAGTCCCTCAACCTCCATACAATCCAGATGCTGGAACAGACGATGGATGATGGCCTCCGCCATTTCCTGTTTCGTGATACCCACTGCAAAAACACCGAACTCATCTCCGCCCAGCCGCATAGTGATATCATTGGATCGGAAGGTACTGTGCAAGGCTTCCGCCACTGCAAGGATCACCTGATCCCCCACCTGATGTCCATAGGTGTCATTGATGGACTTGAAATTATCAATATCCAGCTCCAGGAACATGCCCTCCACATTAGCATCCAGCAGCGCATTTACCTTGCGTTCGCCGCTGACGCGATCATAAAGCCCGGTCATACGATCGGTTTCGGAAAGCAGCTGCAGTTCATTGCCACGGCGTTCCTCCTGATCGATCCTTGTATGAAGCCGCTGAAGCGCCCGGTTCTTTGCATTGAGACGGAGGAATACGAAGGTAAGGAAGGCTACCATTACAGCCAACCCGATTCCCAGGATCACTGTGGTACGCCGCAGGGGCTGATACCAGATATCCGTATCGATCAGACTGACACTGAACCATCCCCCCTCAAGCTTATCCACAGAATGCTGTCAGCGATGGAATGTCCCAGACCATCCGCCGCCGCAAGATAATTGACGCCCAACTGGCTCTTATCGGAATGTGCAACCACAATTCCGTTTGAATCCAGAACGAGGGCCTGACTTCCTTCGGTTTCAGTCGTTACATTTTCAATGATCTTCTGTATCGGAGCCAGGCTGACATCCATGGCAATAACGCTTTTCCCGTCAGTGAGCAGATCCGTTACCGTCATCATGACTGTTTCCGTCTGCATATCCAGATAGGGCTCAACAAATGTGATCTCCCGATCGGACTGAAGTGTCTGGATATACCAGGGCCGTTCCGTTGGAACATAGTCTGCATCCGGGGTCCAGCCGGATCCGTCAAGGTATTCCCCGTTAAAAAGACCATAAAGACCGGTGGTGCTGGGATCCAGCGTAACAACAATGTAATTTGTTTCAGAAGTCAGATACTCCAGGATCGCCTGGTTATCCTTGCCGGACTTCATCATGGTATCCACCGCGTATCCTACAACGGCAACGATATTGGCACGCGTATGCAGACATCGGTCATATTCTCTGGCGGAATCCTTGGCATTCACCTCGCACTGCAGCTGCAGCGCCTCTTTTTTGGTGGCATAGAAACGCAGTCCGATATAAATCGCCGCAGAAACAAATATGGCAATTACGATAAATGCAACTGCCAGTGTACGGATCCCGACGTGACTCACTGTTTTATTTGATTTGTGATCCTGATCGCTCATTCCGGTCTGTCTCCTAAGCCTCGATTCTAATGCTCTTACAAAGCATGTTCTCACAGCCCCATCATATCACAACTCCTGAAAATATGAAAAGCCATTTTCAAATATAGAATGATCGGGGGAATCTCCCCCGACCATCCATGGGTTTTTTTGTGTTTTATTTTTCCTCTTTATTATTTCCTCATAGGTTTCTCTTCTTCTCTCTCTTCCGGAGTACCACACTCTGGAGAATGATGAAGAAGCAAAGCATACCGCCGGTGGAGATACTCTGCCACCAGGGCTGATTCAGTCCACTGGATACAACGATCTTCTTGATCGTGGTCAGTGTCATGGTTCCGAAGAAGGTACCGATCACACTTCCGACACCACCGGTAAGGAGGGTACCGCCGATGATGGAGGAGGCGATGGCATTCATTTCCATGCCCGCTGCATTGGTTGCATTTCCTGCACCTGTATGCATCATGAACACATAACCTGCGATACCGCAGAGAAGTCCGCTGATCACATAGGAAAGGAATCTGGTTCTCTTTACATTGATACCAAGCATCAGTGCGCTCTGCTGATTTCCACCGATGGCGTAGAAATTACGGCCCAGACGGGAGAATCTCAGAATGAGGAACACTGCGATCACACAGAGGATCGCTACAATAACACCGATCTCGATCCGAAGAGGGATCTTATTTCCGTTATTTGCAGTATATCCCAGCCAGGGGATCTCGATCCGGCTGCTCATCAGCTCCAGGAAGCCCTCATGGGTTGCCTTCTGCGGATTCACCGAAAGGATGGTGGTCATACCACGTGCAAAGAACATACCTGCCAGTGTAACGATGAAGGGCTGGATTTCCAGATAACTGATCAGGAAGCCCTGTACCACACCAAAGGCAAGGCCGATACCTAACGCCAGGAGGATGGATACGAAAATATTTCCTCCGTTGTTCAGGTACATAACACAACTCATAACTACGAGAGATGTAACCGCACCAACGCTGATATCGATACCGCCGCCGATCATAACGATGGTCAGGGCACAGGATACGATGATCAGACTGGTATTGTCATTCAAAAGATCAGCAATCTGCTGAAAATGCAGGAAACCGCCTCCGAGGAAAATCATGGCGAGAATATACATGACCACGAAGATACCAATGGTGATGGTCATCAGAAGCTGCGTGTCGGTAAATGGTTCTCTGCGTTTCTTCATAAAGTCTTCCATATTTATGCAGCTCCTTTCTCCCTTTTTTCAGCTTTTTTCCTGCGCATATCTCCCATAAACTTCTGGAATTTCCTCTTTACAACAGGAGATCCGATAACTACCAGGATGACGATGACAACTGCCTTGTATGCCTTAACATCCGTGGAGGATACACCCATGGCATACAGTGTGATGGTAAGCATCTGGATAACATAGGCTCCGATGATACTTCCACTGAGACGGAACCGTCCGCCACCCAGGCTGTTACCGCCGATGGCAACTGCAAGGATCGTATCCATCTCCACATCCAGAAGCAGCGTCTCATGGTTGATCAGGCCCAGTCGGCTGACGCCGATGCTTCCTGCAACAGCCACACATACACCAAGAATGATAAAGCTGAGCAGCTTGATAAATGTAGTATTGATACCATTCAGCTTCGCTGCGCTTTCGTTGATACCTACCGCCTGTGTCATCAGCCGGAGGGATGTAAACCGGAAGACCAGTGTAAAGATGATCGCCATGATGATAACGATCAGCACCGGAGTCGGAATCGGAACTCCCGGGATGAAACCGCCCCATGCGGAAATGATGGGACTTTCTACCGTCGGAGTCGCACCGCCGTTGATCCAGTATGCGATAGACCGACCGCAGGTATATAGGATCAACGTTGCGATCATGGGCTGTATCTTAAATATCGCAACCAGGGATCCATTGAATGCTCCGAAGATCATTGCTACAACACATGCTGCCAGAAAAGCAAGAACTACCGTTCCGCCGCCAATCTCAGAAGCGGACTTCAGTATCTTTACAAATACACTACCGGCGATAGCTGCGGCTGCGCCTACACTGATATCCTGTCCGCCGCAGGCTGCGGTAACAAGGGTCATACCCATTGCAAGGATCGCAAGCTCACTGGCACCGTTGATGATGGTGATCAGGTTTCCGGAAAGAACCGCATTTCCGTCAATATTGTATTTGATCTCTATACCGAAGAAGCTGGGATCACGGATCAGGTTGAAAATCACCAGCAAAGCGACGGCGATCAGAGGTATGGCCAACGGTCCGAAGATCGCCGCAAAGCTTCTTTTTTTAGTTTTCATTTTGCGCCTCACCTCCTGCAATCGTCTTCATTACCTGTGCCTGGTTCAGATCCGATCCTGTCAGTTCGCCTACGATATGTCTGTCGCGCATAACGATCAGCCGGCTGCAGGTACGGAGCATTTCCTCAACCTCAGAGGAAATAAAGGTTACACTCACGCCATCTTCCGCAAGCTTCAGCACCAGCTTCTGGATCTCCAGCTTGGTTCCTACGTCGATACCACGGGTGGGCTCATCCAGGATCAGATAATCCGGATGGGTCAGAAGCCATCTGGCCAGGATCACCTTCTGCTGATTACCGCCACTGAGAGAACCGATGGGGGTCTCAGGGCTTGCTGTCTTGATATTCAAAGCCTTGATATACTCTTCCGCAAAGGCCAGAGACTCGCTGCGACTGATGGGCTTGAAGATACCGTTCATTACCTGCATGGCAAGGATGATATTCTCCCGGACACTGAGCTCTGAGATGATACCGTCCCGCTTTCTGTCCTCTGCCAGGTAACCGATCCGGTTCTTCATGGCATCGATGGGCTTCGTGATCTTCACGTTTTTTCCTTTGATCCTTACCTTTCCGCCGGTTACCTTATCCGCACCGAAGATGGCTCTTACGCTCTCACTTCGGCCGGAGCCAAGGAGGCCGGTAAAGCCGTTGACTTCACCCTTCCTGATGGAGAAGTTAAACGGAAATGCAGCGCTGCTGGAGAGATCCTCTGCCTCGTAGAATACCTCCCCTTCCTTCGCTGTCTTTTCCTCTGTATCCGACAGGTTGTTGAGCTCTTCCAGCTCCTTACCCATCATCTTTGCAACCAGCTGTACCTGCGGCAGATCTTCTACCAGATACTCTCCCACGAGTTCTCCGTTTCGGAGTACCGTGATCCTGTCGCAAACCTCATAAACCTGCTCAAGGAAATGTGTTACAAACACGATCCCTACGCCACGGGACTTCAGATCCCGCATAAGGGTAAAGAGCATATTTACCTCTTTATCATCCAGAGAGGATGTGGGCTCGTCAAGGATCAGAACCTTACACTGCATATCCACCGCACGTGCGATGGCCACCATCTGCTGTACTGCCAGGGAGCAGTTGCCCAGCTGCTGACGCGCTCTGGCGGGAATCTGGAGATTCGCCAGGATCTCATCCGCACGCTTTTCATAATCCTTCTGTTTTACAAAGAGTCCTTTACTCCGGCCGATAAACATATTCTCGGCAACCGTCAGGTTCGGGCACAGCGTGATCTCCTGATAAACCGTACTGATTCCGCTATTCTGTGCATCCTGGGGCGAACCGATATGAACCTTCTGTCCCTCGACGGTCACCTCACCGCCGTCCATGGGATATACCCCTGTCAGTATCTTGATCAGCGTTGACTTTCCTGCGCCATTTTCTCCCATAAGCGCATGGATCTCACCCTTCCGGAGTGTAAATTCCACATTATGGAGTGCAAGGACTCCGGGGAACCTTTTCTCGATCCCCGTCATTTTCAGCAAGCAATCCTCTTGCATACCCGTTTCCTCCTGTCTTTTGCATAAAGAGAGCGCAGTCCTGCTGTTTTAGTGTTAGACTATACAGCCTGACTGCGCTTTCTGACTTTCATGAGATCAGATCTCAAAAGTGATTATTCGCCCAGTCCGTACTTGTCGATATCTTCCTGGGTAATTGTAGTTGCGTCAAAGCCCTTTTCTTCGTTGATGATCTTCTTGGATGCCGGCGCCTGTCCACTCTTGATCAGGTCGCTGATGATCTGAGCCTGGAACGGGCTGCACTGTCCATCATAGTTCCACTTCTTAGCAAGGAGTTCACGAAGAGCCCACTTGTTGCAGTCAAATCCCATAACTACAACCTTGCCGTCAACACCGTGTGTGATACCAGCTTCGTCAAGTGCTGCTACAGCACCCTTAGCCATACCATCGTTCTCTGCATAGATTACGTTGAAGTCTGATCCACTGTTGATAGCGGTCTCAACGATCTTCTTAGCCTCTGCCTCGTCCCATGTAGCTGTCTGCTGAACAACCTTGGTCATCTTGCCGGACTCGAACTGCTTATCAAGCGCGCCTGTACGTCCGATCTGAGCATCAGAACCCATAGCACCCTGGATGTGGATTACCTTGTACTCCGGAAGGTTCTGGGACAGCAGCCAGTTAACAGCTGTATCACCCTCTGCAGCCATGTCGGAAACAACTGCTGCTTCATAAAGGTCTTCACTTACATCGATCATACGGTCAAAGAGGTAAACCTTGATGCCGGCCTCTTTTGCCTTCTTAAGAACCTCGTCCCAGCCGGTTGTCTCAGCTGCGGAGATCAGAAGATAATCAACACCTTCTGTGATGAAGCCCTGAGCTGCCTGAAGCTGCTCATCGTTCTTCAGACTGTAGGATGTCTTCAGCTCATAACCGTTCTCTGCGGAGAATACCTTCTCCATGTCTTTAACGTTTGCTTCACGATAACCGGACTCTGAAGGCGGGTTGTTAACAACACCAACCTTGATCACGCCGCCTGACGGCTTTGCTGCTTCCGTTGCTGCACCACCACCACTCTCAGAGCTGCCACCAGCAGCTGTTGTGGATGTTGAATCGGAACCACATGCACATAAACTGAACATCATTGCGGTTGACAGCACTGTAGCTGTTACTAACTTACGAAACTTCTTCATTTCACTCCTCCTTATACTTAAAAACCTTGTTACCCCCCAATGGGTCATCTTGTAATATGGAGTTTACTCCGTATAAGAATTAAAGTAAATGTATCATCATTTTGACATGGTTGAAAATTATTCTGAAATCCAAAAAAGAGTTAATAATTATTTTATTATGGTTAAAAATCATACTACTGCGCACGAAATTCAGAAGGCGTCATCCCCGTATTCTTCTTGAAAATGTAGCTGAAATAGTGTGCGTCGTTATACCCGGTTTCATGGGCGATCTGGGAGCTCTTCATATCCGTGGTCCTAAGCAGCTCCTTTGCCTTGTTCATGCGGAGATAGATCAGATACTCCGTGAAGGTCTGCCCGCTCTGCTGGGAGAACACGGTGGAGAACCGGCTGTTGCTCATATTCACGGCCTTCGCCACATCCTGCAGCATGAGATTCGGATCCGAAAAATGCTGTGACATATATACCTTCGCATCATTGATCACCGAGGGTGTTCCCGCATCCCCTGCAGAGTCTCCCATTTCCCGAACACCCAGGATCAGAGGTTCCTCGTCCGGACGTTCCTCCAGGATGTGCCGGATATGCCGGGCGGTTTTGAAGCTGCTCAGGATCTCCTCCGGCTTCTCCACGATCTCACCGATCCCCACCCGTATCTTCTCACAGCCTGCACGCTGCACCTCCGTAACAAGCGAGGAAGCAAAGGCATAGGCTCTTTCCTCTGCATCCCGCGCGGAATCTCCCAGCGTCAGAAGTCGGGTTCCGGTACGACTTCCGGAGGTATGGACGATACCTCCGCTGCCCTCTGCAAGAGATGCAGCTGCTTCCTGTCCCTTTTCCACCGGTGAAAATGCGGCGTCCACCACCGTATAGTAGGCTGCTGTCACGGGACTGCCCATGGCATCCAGCTGCCTCAGCGCATTTTTCGCATCCTCCTCCATGGCTTCCTCGGAAAAGAGGGAACCGATGAGCTTCTCCTTCAGGAAGCGTCCATCCGCTCCGTTATTCATTCCGGCATTCCGGTTTTCATTCTCACGCATACGGGCCCGGAGGCTTTCCGCATGCTCTCTCTGCTTCTTCTCCTCCTGCAGCTCGGCACTCAGCTTATCCAGCGCCTTCCGGAGATCCTCCGAGTTGATGGGTTTCAGAAGATACTCCCGAACTCCCAGCTGAAGGCACTGACGGGCGTACTCGAACTCATCATATCCACTCAGGATGATGATGCCGATCCATGGCATCTGGACACGGAGAACCCGGCACAGCTCGATGCCGTCCATGAAGGGCATCTTGATATCGGTGATCACGATGTCCGGGTTCGTGTCCCGGATCATGGGCAGGGCCATCTCTCCGTCCGGAGCCTCTCCCACCAAAGTATACGGTGTATCATCCCATGGAAATGACTCCCGGATCCCTTCCCGGATCACCACCTCATCATCAACCAGGAATACTTTCATTCTCTTCTATCTCCTCTCTGGTTCTGCACGGTACACGGAAGCTAACCGTGGTACCGTTTTCATTACTGACGATCTTAAGTCCCTCCGGCTGGTTATAGTAAAGCCTGAGACGAAGATTCACATTTACCAGGCCGAAGCCTCCCGAGCCTGCACTGACGGCGGGCTGTCCTTCCTTCATCCGTTCCTTCAGATCCTCCAGTTGTTCCTCCGTCATTCCGGTTCCCGTATCCGATACGGCGAACTCCAGCATGTCATCCACCAGGCGTCCCACCACCCGGATGGTTCCGCCGCCCCGGCAGTTTTTGATCCCGTGGTACAGCGCATTTTCCACCAGCGGCTGAAGCAGCAGCTTCAGGATGTAATAATCCCCGATCTCATCCGGGATGTCGATCTCATAACGCATAATGTCTCTGTATCTGGTCTGCTGGATCGTAAGGTAGCCCTCGATGTGCTTCCGTTCCTGACGGATGGGGATCCAGTCTGCACCGGAGGACAGGCTGATCCGGAAGAAATTACTGAGGGCGTTGGTCAGCTGAATGACCTCGTTCTTCTCACCCGCCTCTGCCTTCCAGATAATGGCATCCAGCGTATTGTACAGGAAATGTGGGTTGATCTGCGCCTGCAGGGTTCGAAGCTCCGCCTTTCTGAGGTTCCTTTCATCCTGATGGCTCTTGTCCATCATTTCCTCCAGACGGTCCGCCATGATATTGACCTGATGGGTCAGATTCCTGAGCTCCGTTACCTCCGTCTCATTCAGCCGGGCATCCAGCGTTCCTTCCGCCAGCTTCTCCGCAACCTCCTCCAGACGGTCGATGGGCTGCTTTACAAATACAGCAGTATGCTTCATGGACCGGTTCCGAAGGAACCAGGCCAGAACCACCACAAGAGCTTCCGCAATAGCGGTGATCAGGATCAGGAGGCGAAGTGTGGAGCTTCTCTCCGCCGTAGATTCGATCTCCCTGGCGATATACTCATTCAGCATACTGTCCACCAGACTGGACACACTTCGGATCTCATTCAGGATCTCTTCATTCTCTACCACGGGACGTTCGTCTTCGATATTGTCCCGGATCTGGTTTACATAATTTTCAAGTGTCTGCATGGTCCGGTCTGCGACCATAAGCGACAGCCGGTCATCATCCTCTGCCTTCTCCATGATCTCTTCAATGGTTTCATGGACCTCATGTATTTTCGAATAGACCTTACTTTCCGTAACCGTCTGTCTCCCGCTGACAATATCCCATACACTTTCGGGGATCTCTTCCGCCACCACGGTCTTCAGACTTGCAATGGTCTCCATGCGCCGGATGGCATTATGATAGCGCCCGGCATATACAAGCATGAGCACCAGGCTGACGAAGACCGGAAAAACCAGCAGGATCACAAGTCGCTGACTCATGCTGTCGATCTTACCTATGATACTTTTTTCTTTTTTGATCCTGCTCATCGATCTCTCCGTCTTCTTCCGTCCTTTAATAACCGCGGGGTTCCAGGTTGGAGAGGTCCTGCTCATCGCTGAAATATCTCTCCTCCGGATGGATCAGCTGATCAACGGTCTCCCCGTTCTTCAGCTTCTTTGCCGTCTCCATCACGGTGCTTCCCAGCATGGGTGTACACTCCACGATACAGTTGATCTTTCCTTCCTTCAGCACGTCGATGGCATCCTGTCCACCGTCGATGGAAATGATAACGATATCCTTGCCCGGCTGATAGCCCGCCTGCTCGATCTCCGTCAACGCACCAAGCGTCATTTCATCATTGTGACTGTAAACCACGTCGATATCGCTGCCATAGGTTTTCAGCAGTTCCCGCATACACTCCGCGCCCTGGCTTTTCAGGAAATCTCCGTTCACGCTCTTTATCACTTCCAGCCGACTGTCCTGCTTAATGGTATCCATGAAGCCCGCCTGCCGCTGACGCATGGGAGTAGAGTCCTCGGTTCCCGTGATCTCCACGATCTTCATGTGATCCTTACCCAGCGCATTTGTCTTCCGGATCAGATATTCCGCTGCCATGACACCCTCTTTATAAAAGTCCGCACCAATGAGGCAGGTGGTGAGTCCGCTCTCCTTGGTATTCACGTCACGATCCACCAGGATCACAGGGATCCCGGCTTCCTTTGCTTCCTTCAGCACATTGTCCCAGCCCTCTTCCACAATGGGCGAGAAGGCGATGACATCCACCTTGTAGGCAATAAACCGGCGGAGGGCTGCGATCTGATTCTCCTGCTTCTGATTGGCATTCTCCAGCATCAGGCTGATCCCGTATTCCTCGGCCTTCTTTTCGATATCCCGGGTATTTCCGATCCGCCACGCACTTTCCGATCCCAGCTGACTGAAGCCCAGCAGAAGCTCCGCGCCCTTATCCGCCATTGTTTCCTTCTCCCCGCAGCCGGAAAGGCATCCGACAAGAAGAGTTGTACAGACAGCAAGCAGAAGAAGAACCCGTAATCTGCCGGTTCTCCGTCTGCTTCCCTCTCTACGATGCATGTTATTCTTTCCGTTCTTCACGATGATCTGTTCCTCTTTCTTTCCTGGTATAGCATTCTGCGCATTCGTCCATCTATTTTACGACCGCTATACTAAGTCATTCATATGATTCGTACGTACTCCCGCCCGTCAGAGATTCATGCTCCCTGTCCGGTAGCCCTGCAGATCCAGAGTCACGTACTGAAACCCCAGGCCCTTCATATATTCGCAGAGTCCGGTGCGGACCTTCGATTCCGACAACTGTTCCATTCCCGCCGGATCCGTCTCGATCCGTGCCAGCATCCCGTGCATCCGGACACGATACTGTCCAAGACCCAGCCCGGCCAGGTACGCCTCCGCCTTCTCAACCATGGACAGCCGTTCCTCTGTGATGGCCTCTCCATATACAAAACGGGATGCCAGACAGGCAAATGAGGGACGGTCCCAGGTAGGAAGACCCGCCGCTTTGGATAAAGTCCGGATATCTGCCTTTGTAAGTCCCGCTTCCATCAAAGGGCTCCGAATCCCCAGCTCCTCGATGGCCCGGAGTCCGGGTCGGTAATCAGACAGGTCATCCAGATTGGTACCCTCCGCTACGCATTCAAACCCCATTTCCTTTGCAAGAGAAAGAACCTTCTGAAACAACGCTGTCTTACAGTGGTAACAGCGGTCCTTTGGGTTTTCCCGAAACGCTGTCTGCTCCAGGGGATGATAAGGGACCATGACCTGACGGATGCCCCAGGCCCGACAGATTTCTTCCGCCTCTTCACTTTCCCTCTTTGGGAAGATGGGCGCCACCGCAGTGAAAGCAACTACATTTTCCTGCAATACGCGTCCTGCGGTGTAAAGCAGATAGGTGGAATCCACGCCGGAAGAAAAAGCAACCGCGACCCGCCCCATAGAGCGGAGGAGGTCCTCCAGCTGCTCCTGCTTTCTCTTCAGTTGTCCGTCCACGGATATCATCTGTTCATCTCCCGACACTTCTCAATACTACTCAATACTTACCTTATCACGTTTCTATCATTCACTGAGTTCGGCACGAAGCTCCCTCAGAGATTTCCCTGTCTTTTCAGCGATCCGCGCAAGATCGTCATACTCCCATTTTCTTCGGGTGACGCCGTAGCCCTCGGAGGCCTTTCTCCTTACCGGGCCGTACGGGGTCTCAACTGTCTCGATCCTCCGATCCAGAGTATATCGGTTCATGACCTGTTCTCTGACGCCAAGTGTCGTCGTATGGCGGAACAGAAGCTCCAGGAACTTCTCCCGGTCGTTCTCGTCACAGATTACCTGAAGCAGTGTCCCCGGCCGGTTCTTCTTCATCCCGACAGGAAGCGTGAACACCTCCCTGGCTCCGCCTGCGAAAAGCCGGTCCATTGCAAAACCGATCTCCTCTGCGGTCATGTCATCCACATTACAGGAGAGAGAGAGAATGGTACCCTTTCTTCCATCCGGAACCTCGCCGGAAATGTACCGACTATTCCCTTTTTCATCTTCTTCGGGGCTACCTTCTGTCTCCCCGAGGATCGCGCGCACGCAGTTGGCCGCTTCAAAATCCTTCTTCCCCATACCATAACCGATCGCCGTAGTCCTGAGCACGGGCATGTCTCCGAACCGGGTCGCAAAGGTCTTCAGCAGGGCTGCTCCTGTGGGGGTGCAGAGTTCTCCCCGGATTTTCCCTCCGTAGATGGGAATGTCCCTGAGGATATATGCCGTCGCAGGTGCGGGAACCGGAAGGGTGCCGTGGGCACATTTTACCTGGCCGCCGCCCACATGGACAGGCGACACTATGATCTGCTCCGGAGCAAGCTCGTGCAGGATCAGAGACACGGCCGTCACATCCGCAACCGCATCCCAGGTTCCGACCTCATGAAAATGTATCTCCTCCACGGGTTTCCCATGCACATGGCCTTCCGCCTCCGCGATCAGGGTATAGACCGTGAGGATATCTTCCTTCACCTTCGGATCCACCGGAAGCTTCTCCACCACATCACGGATCTGGCCGAGAGTGCGGTGCGAGTGATGGTGATCGTGGTGATGATGCTCGTGGTGTTGTTCGTCGTGATCGTGATGATGAGCATGATGCTCGTCATGGTCATCGTGATGGTCGTGATCGTGGTGATGATCATGATGGTGGTCATGGTGGTGTTGTTCGTCGTGATCGTGATGATGATCCCCGCAGGACTCCTCTTCCCCATGGACCAGCACCCGTACCTGTGACCCGGTAATGCCACATTTTTCTGCCGGCTCCAGCCGGTATTCCACATCCGGGATGCCCAGCCGGTTCAGGCGTTCCACCATCTTTCCGGGTTCCGGAAGCACTGTGATTGATCCGGCTGGCGGTATAGGCCGCGCCGAAACCGTTGTCGATATTCACCACCGAAACTCCGCTGGCGCAGGAATTCAGCATGGAAAGCAGTGCGGAGAGTCCCTCAAAGGAGGCTCCGTAACCCACGCTGGTGGGAACCGCGATCACGGGACACTCTGCCAGGCCTCCGATGACACTGGCCAGGGCCCCCTCCATCCCGGCGATGGCGATGATCACAGATGCCTGCTGGATCTCCTCGATATGACTCAGCAGACGGTGCAGTCCTGCCACACCCACATCATACAGGCGTTCTATCCGGTTTCCAAGATACTCCGCAGTCAGCGCAGCTTCCTCAGCCACGGGGATATCACTGGTCCCTCCTGTGGCGATGAGGATGGTTCCCGGCACATCCGGCTCCGGCAGATCTCCTCGGATACCGATCCGCGCCTCCGCATGATAGGTAATGGGAAAGGCTTCCGCCACCTGCCCCGCAGTATCCTCGGGCAGACGGGTGATCAGGACCCTGTCCTCCCCCGCCTCCTCCATGGCGCGAAGGATACCGATGATCTGCTGCGAGGTCTTGCCCTCTCCGTAGATGATCTCCGGCACACCCTGACGGATGCGGCGGTGCACATCCACCTTCGCATAGCCGATATCCGTGAAGGGCTTCTGTTTCAGTTCCAGGAGGGCTTCCTCCGTGGTCAGTACCCCGGAACGGACCTCCTCCAATATGGTTCTTGTATCTCGACTCATATACGATCCTTCTCAGTAAAGGCGGTCCTCAAGTCCTGAGAACCGCCCTGTTCATCAATCAGCCTTTTTGAAAAGCGCCCGGCGTACCCGGCCTCTGGGATCCTTGATCAGAAGGACCACCAGCCAGATGATCAGCGCCAGCGCAATGACGGATAATCCGAGGAAGCTGTCATTCAGCATGTCCTTAAGTGACGGGGAGAAATATTCCGCTCCCAGCTCCTTATACTCAAATATGGCATCCACCAGCCACATGATGGAAGCACCCCAGAAGAGCCAGCACAGAACCCCGACCTTCATATCATCCTTCGGGTCTCTCCGATACCAGATCACGGTGGAGATCACCGCTGCAAAAACTGTAATAAGTAATGTCATATCCTACTCCTTCTCCGGTATCAGCTCCGAATCCGAAACAACCGCCTTCTTCTCCAAAATGGAGGTTACGGCAACCATGACTCCCCAGATCGCGGTAACCAGCACCGCCATGGAGACACCCACCGTGGACATCTCGTGGAACATTTCCTGAAGACTGTCCGGGCTCTCCGCAGCCGTCAGGAATGGGAACCAGGGTGTAACCTCTCCATGCCACAGATGCTCAAAAGCAAGCAGGCCGGAGCCTCCCCAGAGTAACCCGTTAAGCCATCTCATTTTCGATGAAAATGGGATACGCTCTCTCTTCTCAACCGTTTCATCATCCAAACGTACGGAAACTGCATCGGTCTTCTCCGGAGCAGCTGCCTCCTTCTTCTTAACGACCTTTGTCACGATGGTTGTGACGATTGCTTCCGCTGCAGGTACAAGAAAACATGCCATAGTGGTACCTCCTTAATGTTCAAATTGCTTAGCCACATCCTGCAGATGCCGTATGATGGGCAAATGCTGGGGGCAGATCCCTTCGCACTGGCCGCACTGTATACAGTCACTGGCCTTGCCGAAGGTCTTTGTCAGATTCTCGTAATACTCTCCCTGAGGTGTCCATCCCTTTCCTTCACACTCCTGCATTTCCGCATTGTACAGCGAGAAATATTTCGGGATCGGGATCCGCATGGGACAACCGTCCACGCAATATGCGCAGGCAGTACAGGGAATGGCGATCTCACCGTTGATGATGGCCACCGCCTTCCAGATCCGCCTTAATTCCTCCTCATTTAGGGGAACCAGGTCCTGCATGTAGGCGGTATTGTCATCCACCTGTGCCAGGGTGCTCATGCCTGACAGCACGAAACGCACATTCGGCTGACTGGCTGCAAATCGGATCGCCCAGGACGGGATCGACGCATCCGGGTTGTACTCCCTGAAGAGCGTCTCCACGGCAGCCGGTACATTTGCAAGGGTTCCTCCCTTCACCGGCTCCATGACCGTGACCGGCTTCCCGTGCTTTGTGGCAACCTCGTAACATTTTCGTGACTGGATCCCGGAGGAATTCCAATCCAGATAGTTGATCTGAAGCTGGACGAATTCCATCTCCGGATGCTCCGTCAGGACCTTGTCCAGAAGCTCCGGTCCGTCATGGAAGGAGAAACCCATCTCCCGCACCAGACCCGCCTTCTTCTTCTCGGCGATCCAGCTCCAGACATCCAGTCTGTCATAGGTTTCAATCGAATGGGAATTTACATCATGGATCAGATAATAATCAAAGAAATCCGCTCCCGTCTTGCGACGCTGCTCATTAAACACCTTGTCACAGTCCGCTTCCGTCCTGATAAAACCGGAATGCAGCTTGGTGGCAAGAGTGAAGGAATCCCGGGGATGGCGTGATACCAGAGCCTCCTTTGTGACTTCCTCACTGCGGAAATTACAGTACATCCATGCTGTGTCGAAATAGGTGAACCCCCGATCCATAAACAGATCCACCATCTGTTTCGTCTGCCCGATGTCAATCTCGCTCCCCTTCTCCGGGAGCCGCATCAGGCCGAAGCCGAGTTTCTTTGCCATAAACACCCCTCATTTCCTCTGCCCGTTCGGGCAGACAGACATGGCCATAAGCTCACAAACTGATTATATCAAATGGGGGCTCCATTCGCCACATGGAAATTACACTTTATACGAATAATACCTACCGACAGACAACGGGGGACGATCCCGAATCCGACAGGGAATTCATGTCAGATTCAAAACCGTCCCCGTTTTGCATGTAATGGGGTCTGACCCCGCCACATTATCAGCCCTGCCCGTAGTAAGCATTCGCTCCGTGCTTCCGGAAGAAATGCTTATCCCGGATGCAGTCCGGTGCCGGCTTAACCTCCGGATTGATCAGTTCTGTCTTCAGCGCCATCTTTGCAACCTCTTCCAGAACCACTGCGTTATGCACTGCTTCTGCCGCATCCTTGCCCCAGGTAAAGGGTCCGTGATTCGTACAGAGCACACCCGGTGTATACATGGGGTTCAGTCCCTTCGAGTCAAATGTTTCGATGATCACAAGTCCGGTATTCTTCTCGTAGGCTTCATCGATTTCTTCCTTGGTGAGGCTCCTTGCACAGGGGATCTCTCCGAAGAAATAATCCGCATGGGTGGTTCCGTACAGCGGGATGCTCCGTCCTGCCTGGGCCCAGGAGGTTGCCTCCGGGCTGTGGGTATGAACGATTCCGCCGATCTCCGGATACCGCTTATAGAGCTCCAGATGGGTCGGTGTATCGGAGGAGGGTCTGTAGGTTCCCTCCACGCGGTTTCCTTCCAGATCCATCACCACCATGTCTTCCCATTTCATGGTCTCATAATCCACGCCGCTGGGCTTGATCACAAAGAGTCCTGCTTCGCGGTCGATGCCGCTGACGTTACCCCAGGTGTAGGTGACCAGTCCCCGGCGGGGGAGCTCCATGTTTGCCTCATATACCTTCTTCTTCAGTTCTTCCAGCATTTTTCTGTCCTTTCCAGGCTGCGACCGGGAAATGTGCCGTGTCACATCCCCGATGATCAAAGGGTTTCCACTGCAGCCTTCTCAATAGGCAGTGTCGCCTTGAAGGTCTGCATAAACTGATTAAATCCGTCGATCTCTTCCTTGGAAGCCGTTACCGTCGTTCCTTCTTCTCCGGCAAAGATCGTTTCGTTCAGATATTCAGAAAGTGTCTGCTTCTCAGCCACCGCCAGATACAGTGCCAGGATTGCCATACCCCAGGCTCCGCCTTCTCCGGCAGTCTCCATAACCGTTACCGGTCCTCCGGTAGCCGCCGACATGATCCGCTGTCCCACTTCCTTTGTCTTGAAGAAACCACCGTGTCCATACAGCTGGTCCACCTTAACATCCTCTTCGTTCAGCAGGATATCCATACCTACCTTCAGAGTGCTGACTGCCGAGTAGAGATGCAGCCGCATGAAGTTCGCAAAGCTGAAATCCGCATCCACTCTTCTGGCAAATACGGGACGTCCCTCGGTAAAGCCGGTGACCGGTTCTCCTGAGAAGTAGTTGAATCCTGCCAGTCCGCCACAGTCCGGAGCACCGTCCAGTGCCGCGGTAAAGAGTGTGGTATAAAGCTTGTCTGTATCCACCGGAGCGCCGATGGCATCCGCAAACTGGCGGAAGATGCCTGCCCAGGCATTGATGTCGGAGGTACAGTTGTTGCAGTGTACCATCGCTACATCATCTCCCACCGGCGTAGTCACCACGTCGATCTCCTCATGCACCTGCCTTAAGGCCTGCTCCATAACGATCATGGCGAAAATGGAAGTGCCTGCGGATACATTTCCGGTACGGACTGCCACGCTGTTGGTGGCCACCATTCCGGTACCTGCGTCGCCCTCCGGCGGGCAGAGAGGGATCCCTGCGGCAAGCTTGCCGCTGACATCCAGCTTCGCTGCGCCTTCTGCCGTCAGTGTTCCTGCAGCCTCTCCTGCTACCAGCACCTTCGGAAGGATCTCCGAAAGCTTCCATGCGAAGCCGCGATCCGCAACCAGCGCTTCGTATTTTGCAAGATAGTCTGCATTGTAATTCCTGGTTTTGCTGTCGATGGGGAACATGCCGGATGCATCCCCAACACCCAGTACCTTCTCACCCGTAAGCTGCCAGTGAATATAGCCGGCCAGGGTGGTGAAGAAGGTGATCTCCGGTACATGGGGCTCGTTCTTCAGCACTGCCTGATGCAAATGTGCGATGCTCCAGCGCTGCGGGATATTGAAGCCAAACTCCTTCGTCAGCTCCGCTGCCGCTTCGCCGGTCACAGTGTTTCTCCATGTACGAAATGGTACCAAAAGTTGATCTTCCTTGTCAAATGCCATATAGCCGTGCATCATGGCCGAAAAACCGATGGCGGAGGTGGTACGGATCTCTGCTCCGTACTTCTCCTGCACATCCTTTGCCAGCTGCTGATAGGCATCCTGCAGACCGGTCCAGATCATATCCAGACTGTAGGTCCAGAGCCCGTCCACATACTGGTTCTCCCAGGTATGTCCGCCCTCGGCAATGGGCTTTCCGGAAAGATCTACCATAACTGCCTTGATCCTTGTAGATCCGAATTCGATTCCTATCGCGGTTTTGCCCGCGTCGATGATTTCTTTATAGTCCATATGTTACCCCCATTTCTATCTTAGCTGAAGGGATTCTCGGAAGGATACCGAACTCCCTTCGGACGGTTGTAGTCGATCTCGTCTAACTCAACGCCGATGAACTTGAATACCTCATACAGCAGACGTCCGTTGTGATGGAAGGTGATGGCTGCATGGTGGGGATAGTTCTTCTCGATCAGGACATGACGGTAGAAGCGTCCCATTTCCGGGATGGCGAAGATACCGATGCCTCCGAAGGAACGGGTCCGTACCGGAAGGATCTCTCCTTCTGCCACATACGCACGAAGTCCTGCGTCTGAGGTGCTCTGCAGACGGTAAACCGTTGCATGACCGGGGATCAGATCGCCCTCCAGAGTTCCGTTGGTCACCTCTTCCGGAAGGGTACGTGCCATGATCTTCTGATTCTTCATCTCATGGAATGCCAGCTTCGTACTGCAGGTGTTGCCGCAGTGGAAGCCCATGAAGGTATCCTTGATGTCATAGTCATAATCGAACTTGCCCTTGATCTCGGACTCATACATATCCCGGGGTACGGAGTTGTTGATATCCAGAAGCGTTACTGCGTCTTCGCTTACCAGCTGACCGATGTACTCGGAAAGAGCTCCGTAGATATCCACCTCACAGGATACCGGGATTCCGCGGGCTGCCAGACGGCTGTTCACATAGCAGGGAACAAAACCGAACTGTGTCTGGAATGCGGGCCAGCATTTTCCTGCGATCACCACATGACTGCGGCTTCCCTTATTTGCCTCGATCCAGTCAAGAAGTGTCAGCTCATACTGTGCCAGCTTCTCGAGAACCTCCGGCTTCTTGTTGCCGTCTCCAAGCTCCTTTGCCATATCAGCCACAACCTCGGGGATCCGTGCATCGCCTGCATGCTTGTTGAAGGCTTCGAACAGATCCAGCTCGGAGTTCTCCTGGATCTCAATGCCCAGATTATAGAGCTGCTTGATGGGTGCGTTGCATGCCAGGAAATCCTGCGGACGGGGGCCGAAACTGATGAGCTTCAGGTCGTTTAATGCGATGGATGTACGGGCGATGGTCTTGAAATCATTGATCATGTCAGCAACCTCTGAAGCAGTTCCCACCGGATACTCCGGGATATACGCCTTCAGGTTGCGAAGCTTTAAGTTGTAGCTGGCATTCAGCATACCGCAGTATGCATCGCCGCGGTCGTCGCAGAGACGGTCGCCGGCTTCCTCAGCGGCAGCAACCACCATGGAGGGTCCGCAGAATTCCTTTACCAGAAGGATCTCGCTGGACTCCGGTCCGAAGTTGCCAAGGAAGACAACCAGTGCGTTACAGCCGGCCTCATTTACCTCTGCCAGGGCCTTCCGCATATCCACTTCATTTTCTACGGTGGTCTGACACTCGTAGATCTCACCATAGGTTTTCGTGTACTCTGCAACAACTGCCTGCCGTCTGGAAATGGACAGACTCATAGGGAAGCAGTCACGGCTGACTGCGATGATTCCAAGTTTAACGATGGGCATATTTTCCATGATATTTTATTCCTCCTCAATTATAGTTTTGCCTTGATCTGTTCGTAGATGCCTTCTGCATCCAGCTTGTATTTGTGAAGCAGTTCCTTTGCCGGTCCGGACTCGCCGAAGGTGTCTCTGACACCGATGCGAGTGAGCGGCGCCGGTGCCTGCTCTGAAAGCACCTCTGCCACTGCACTGCCCAGGCCGCCGATGATGGAATGCTCCTCCACAGTAAAGAGTTTTCCTGTTTCCTTCGCTGCCTTCACGATGATCTCCTCATCGATTGGCTTGATTGTATGGATGTTGATCACCCGCGCGCTTACGCCGTCCTGTGCCAACATTTCCGCTGCCTGAAGGCTCTCGCTGACCGGCAGGCCCGTAGCGAAGATGGTGATATCCGTTCCGTCCCGGAGCAGCACGCCCTTGCCGGGTACGAAGGTATAATCCGGATTGTCATTGATCACCGGAACCGCCAGTCGCCCGAAGCGCATATATACCGGTCCGTCGATCTCGTATGCTGCCTTTACCGCAGCCTTCGCTTCGATATCATCCGACGGATTGAAGATCGTCATCCCGGGGATGGTCCGCATCAGGGCGATGTCCTCGTTGCACTGATGGCTGGCACCGTCCTCACCGACGGAGATGCCGGCGTGGGTCGCACCGATCTTTACATTCAGATGCGGGTAACCGATGGAGTTCCTTACCTGTTCATAGGCTCTGCCTGCGGCAAACATGGCAAATGTGCTGGCGAAGGGTACTTTTCCGCAGGTGGAAAGTCCTGCAGCGATGCCCATCATATCTGCCTCTGCGATACCGCAGTCGATATGTCTCTCCGGGAATGCCTTCTTAAATACCGCCGTTTTGGTGGCAGCTGCAAGATCCGCATCGAGAACGATCAGATCTTCCTTCTCGGTTCCCAGCTCCACCAGTGCCTGGCCGTAGCTGTCTCTGGTCGCAATTTTCTTTACCTCTGCCATTATGCGGTCACCTCCAAATCCTCCAAATCCTTCATGGCCTGTGCGTATTCCTCATCATTCGGAGCCTTTCCGTGCCATCCGCACTGATTCTCCATAAAGGATACGCCCTTACCCTTCGTGGTCTTCGCAACGATGGCCGTAGGCTTTCCTTCCGTTTTCTCTGCCTCTGCAAATGCATTTTCGATGGCATCGAAATCATGTCCGTCGATGCAGATCACATGGAAGCCAAAGGCCTCGAACTTGTCAGCGATGGGATAGGGGGAGCAGACCTCCTCGATGGTCCCGTCGATCTGAAGGTTGTTGTTGTCTATGATCACAGTCAGGTTATCCAGCTTTCTGGCAGCCGCGAACATGGACGCCTCCCAGATCTGGCCTTCCTCGATCTCTCCGTCGCCGCACATGGCATAAACTCTGTAGCTCTTCTTGTCCAGCTTACCTGCCAGCGCCATTCCGACTGCCGCGGAGAGACCCTGTCCCAAAGATCCGGAGGACATGTCCACACCCGGAATGTGTTTCATGTCCGGGTGTCCCTGCAGATATGACCCGGTATGACGGAGGGTTTTCAGATCTTCTACCGGGAAATAGCCGCGGTTGGCGAGTACGGAATAAAGCGCCGGCGCGATGTGTCCTTTGGAAAGAACGAAACGATCCCGATCCGCACCTCTCGGATCCTTCGGATCGATGTTCATTTTTTCAAAATAGAGGTAGGTCAGGATGTCCGCTGCCGAGAGAGATCCTCCCGGATGGCCGGACTTTGCGCTGTGAACCGCTGTCACGATTCCGCGCCGTACCTCATTTGCCTTCTTCTGCAGATCCTTTTTCATCTCATCATTCATATTTTACTCACCGAATACCTTTCGATAGTCTTCCTGGAACTTCACGATACCCTGATCTGTCAGAGGATGCTTGGTCATCTGCTCGATCACAGCATAGGGCACGGTTGCGATATCCGCACCTGCCAGAGCACACTCGGTTACATGAACCGTATTCCGGATGCTGGCTGCGATGATCTCGGTCCGGATATCATAGTTCTGGAAAATGTCCACGATATTCTCTACAAGCTCGATTCCCGGGGAGCTGATATCGTCCAGACGTCCCAGGAAGGGAGATACATAGGTTGCACCGGCTCTTGCTGCGAGAAGCGCCTGGTTAGCAGAGAAGATCAGCGTTACATTTGTCTTGATCCCCTCTTTGGAGAGAGCCTTCACTGCCTTCAGACCCTCTACGGTCATGGGAATCTTCACTACCATGTTCGGATGGATGGCTGCGATCTCGCGGCCCTCAGCGATCATTCCCTCTGCATCCACCGTGGTGGCCTTTACCTCGCCGCTGATGGGGCCGTCCACGATCTCGGTGATCTCCTTGATGACCTCCTTGAAGTCGCGGCCTTCCTTGGCGATGAGGGACGGATTTGTGGTCACGCCGCAGATCACTCCCATGTCATTTGCTTTTTTGATGTCCTCTACATGTGCTGTGTCGATAAAGAATTTCATTTTGTACTCCCTTCTTTCTTCGTTTAACGATAAAATACCTCTCCCAGTTTCAGATCACGCTTAAACTCCGGGATGGTTGTGTTCTTATTGATAAATACCGCTTCGATGCCCATCAGCTCTGCCCAGTCTCCCATCTGCTCTGCAGTGAGATCGTAGGTAAAGGCTGTATGGTGTGCCCCGCCTGCCAGGATCCATGCTTCAGCGCCGGTATAGAGATCCGGCTGCGGCGTCCAGTAAGCTGTTGCCACCGGCAGCTCCGGCATGGGGCGCTCGGTCTTCCGGCACTCCACATCATTGATGATAAGACGGAAACGGTTGCCCAGATCCACCATGGAGACTGCGATACCCGGTCCCTCCTTTGCGGTGAATACCAGCCGCGCAGGATCCTCCCGATTTCCCATGGACAGAGGTTTTACACGGACACGGATGGGTCCGTCGGAGATGGAGGGACAGATCTCCAGCATGTGCGCCTCCAGGATTCCTTCCTTGCCGCGAACCAGGTTGTAGGTGTAGTCCTCCATCATGGAGGTGCCCTTTGCTCCCGGCATGCCCTCGGTCATGATCTTCATCAGACGTACCATGGCGGCTACCTTCCAGTCGCCCTCGGCACCAAAGCCGTAGCCCTTCTCCATCAGACGCTGGATCGCCAGACCGGGCAGCTGCTTCAGTGCACCCAGATCACCGAAATGTGTGACGATGGCCTGATAATCCTTTGCCTCCAGGAACCGTTCGAAGCCCAGCTCGATCTTCGCCTGTACGGCCACGTGCCTGCGGAATTCCTCCGGATCACGTCCGTCCAGCTCAAACTGATATTTACTCTCATACTCGTCCATCAGGGCGTTCACATCCGACTCGGAAACGGCAGCCACACTGTCCGCGATCTCATTCACCGGATAGGAGTCCACCTCCCAGCCGAACTTGATCTGCGCTTCCACCTTGTCTCCCTCGGTGACCGCTACATTTCTCATGTTGTCTGCCACACGCATCACGCGGATATGACTGGACTCGATGACGCCCACTGCGGTGCGCATCCAGGATGCGATCTTCCCCTGCACCACCGGATCCTTCCAGTAGCCGACCACTACCTTCCGCTCGATCCGCATACGGCTGACGATGTGGCCGTACTCCCGGTCACCGTGAGCCGCCTGGTTCTCGTTCATGAAGTCCATGTCGATGGTGTCGTAGGGCAGCTCCTCGTTGTACTGGGTGTGAAGATGCAGCAACGGTTTGCGGTACTCCTGCAGCCCCAGGATCCAGGATTTTGCCGGCGAAAAGGTGTGCATCCAGGTGATGACGCCTGCACAGCTTTCGTCCTCATTTGCCTTGTTAAATGTCTCGCGGATCAGCTGATTTGTGATGAGCACCGGCTTCCACACCACCTCGTAGGGCAGGGTGCCGGATGCGTTCAGTGTGTCCACGATCTCTTTGGAATGCGCAGCGACATGCTGCAGAACCTCGTCCCCGTAAAGATCCTGGGAACCGGTACAGAACCAGAACTTGTAGTCCTTCTTCTTCAATGAAATGTACCTCCTCCAACAAAAAAGTTCCATGATTTGCCATAGTTACCCCTAGGCTTATCATGGAACTTGTTTAGTTGCGGGTGCCCCCAGCGGCACATAGGCTTCCCGTTTCGCTTCGCTCACGGATTGCCAAGTGCCGGGACCCGCAATGACCTCGAAAGGCATCGTGGTCGGACGTTTAGCGCCTCGTATGAACACAAACGAAAACAAACCTGTTATTATTGCATATACGTTTTTGTTGTGTCACCAATTATTAACTCCGGCTCAATTACAATTCGTGTCTCTGTCTCCTCCTTGCGGATCAGGTGTAGCAGCATGTCCGCGGCCAGGCGGCCCAGTTCTTCCTGGGGATGTACGATGGTGGTGAGCTGGGAGCCGTCTACATTCAGGTTTTCGGAATTGTCGTAGCCGGTGACGGAGATGTCTTCGGGTACGCGTTTCCCGGTTTCCCGGATGGCGCGGATCACGTGGCGGGCGATCTGGTCGTTATAGCAGACCACCGCGTCCACTTGTCTGCCGCTTCGGATGATCTTCTGCAGGCTGGTGTAGGGATGGACCTTGCGGTCCTCTGTATAGAACCAGATGACCCGTGTCGGATCATAGGGGATCCCTGCTTCTGCAAGTGCACGGGCATATCCGTTGTGGCGTTTCTGTCCCTGGCTGTCATCGCTTTTAAAGATCCCGTAGATCTCCCGATGTCCGAGGCCGATCAGGTGCTGCGTCAGGAGGAAGCTTCCTTTTTCATCATCCAGAAGTACATGGGGCCGGTCAACCATGGCTTCGTATTCTCCCTGAATAAATACGTAAGGGATCTCGTATTCCTCCAGCTTCTCGAAGAGATCGACGTGCTTACAGTACAGATTGCTCTTACTGGGTTCGATGATGATCCCGTCGATGTCCTTGTTCAGAAGCTCTGTGAGACAGGCCAGTTCTCCGTGGCGGGAGTTGTTGGTATGCTTCAGGATGAGGTCATAGCCGTTGGCAGACAGGACCTCATCAATCCCACTGATCACCTTCGGGAAGATATAGTCGGACAGATAGGTCATGACCACAGCGATATTCTTGGACTGCTTCCGGTGCAGCATCCGTTCGGATACAAAGCGTCCGCTTCCGTGCTTCGCGTAAATGTATCCTTCCCGTTCCAGCCCTTCCAGCGCCTTCCGCACGGTCTGACGGCTGACACCGTAACGCTGGGCCAGTACATTTTCGGAAGGGAGCTTATCGCCCGGTTTACAAAGATCGGAGAACACCAGCTCCCGAAGCTCTGTCTCTATTTCACTGTATTTTCTTTCTCTCCTGCTATCTCCCATTGGTTCCTCCAACTTGTATGAAACTTGTTTGTTATTCCCATCCTATCATAGGTGAAGTCTCCCGACAACGGATAAAATTAAGATAATTCAGAAACTTAACCTTTTCTTAACCACCCGGTTTTATGATGGGTACAGAACATGAACCAATACAAAGGACGAAAGGACATCATCTATGAAAGTGATCGAACTGAAAGAGATCCAGAAGGTATATGGAAAGCATAAGGTGCTGGAGCATGTGTCCTTCTCGGTTGAGAAGGGACATATCGTGGGTCTGATCGGTCCCAACGGTGCGGGCAAGACCACCATTATGAAGATCATCGGCGGACTGGCCCACGCCACGGACGGACAGCTCCGGTTATTTGAATCGGAGGAGCGTCTGGACAGAAACCGGGACCGCATCAGCTTCATGATCGAGAACCCCATCATCGACGGATCTCTCACAGCCATGGAAAATATGAAGTATGTCCGTCTGGTCCGGGGCGTGGCGGATGCTTCCCGCTGCGAGAAGCTTCTTCAGTACGTGGGTCTTGGCGATACCGGGAAGAAGGCCGCGAAACATTTTTCTCTGGGAATGAAACAGCGGCTGGGGATCGCCATGGCGCTGCTTCCGGATCCCGAGGTCCTGGTTCTGGACGAGCCCGTAAATGGGTTGGATCCCGAAGGCATCGTGGAGGTACGGCACATTTTAAAAGAGCTGTGTGAGAAGGAAGGAAAGACCATTATCATTTCCAGTCACCTGCTGGCAGAGTTGTCGGAGCTCTGCACGGACTATGTGATCATAAATGAAGGGCAGATCATCGAATCCCTTTCGAAGGAAGAGCTGATGCAGCACTCCCGAAGCTATATCTCCATTCGGACGGATCGAATGGCAGAGACCGTAGCGGCTCTGGAGCAAACCCTTTCCATCAGCGATTATAAGGTGATGGAGGATGACGAGCTTCGGCTGTACGAGTCTCTGGATGATGTGGCGAAGGTATCCCGCGCTATCACAGAAGCGGGCTTTACCATCCTTCGTTTTGCCCAGACCAGTGACAGTCTGGAGGAGTACTATCTGTCAAAGGTTTCCCATGAAAAGGCGGAGAAGGAAAAGTATTCACCCATAAAAAACCTGTTCGGAAGGAGGGCTTAGAATCATGGGTAAACTGATCAAAGCGGAATTATATCGTACGAAAAAAGTAAACGGGTTTTGGGTGTTCACATTCTTTATCGCACTCTATATGACAGCCGCCCCCTTTGTCTCAGCACCCAATGTGGAGTCGGCAGAGACCTTTTTCGTGTCAAGTATGTCCATGCTCTCCGTCGGAGCCATGCTGATCTCACTGATGGCAGCCTACATCGCCGGCCGCGGGTATCATCACCGCACATGTATGTATGAAGTCATGGCAGGGAACAGCTCCATGCGGATCATCCTGTCGAAGCTGCTGTCCATCGCACTCCCTATCGCGCTCATCGTATATGCTGCTCACCTGGTTGGTCTTGGGATCGCATGCACTATGAGCACGCAGGGAATCTCTGAAGTGCTGAAACAGGAACCCCTGTTCCTCCTTTCACTCCTTCGTTGTACGTCCTTCGGCGTTCTGCTCACCATGTGTGTAAAAAGCATGCTGGGGCCCGTGCTGGTATATGTCCGGCTGTTGCTGGAAACCATTGGCCAGATCATCGCTTCCGCCGTCACCAGCCAGGATCTGATGGAAGAAACCTTCAATGCCGCTTCTTCCGACAGCTTCCTGAGTACGATCCTCAACGTCACCTGCCTTTCAAAGCAGGGCGTGATTCTTACATCTCCCATGAGCCCTGACGTAGTATGGCAGAGCCTGGGCGGCTTCGCCATCGAGCTTCTGCTCTGGGGCGGCATCGCATACCTCGTCTACTCACGGAAGGATTATTGATATGCATATTGAAACATTTTCCCGAATACATTATTCTAATCATGGGGACGCATTCTTCATAAATCGAATGATCGTACGAACACTATAAACTCTTTCGGAAATTACAGGTTTCTATATGGACAGTTTGACCATCACTCTGATCGTTCTCGCCGCTTTATTCGGAATACTGGCTCTGATACTGCTGGTTCGGTATCTTTGCCTGAAGGCAGAGCTTCGGAGCTTCAGAGAACAACTAAATGAGATACGGACCACGGACAGGGAGCAGCCGATAACGGTTGCTTCCTTTGGTGCGTCTTCTGTAGCGCTGGCCAGGGAGATCAATCTGTTGGTGGATGAACTGAAAGAATCTGCCAGACGCTCCGCAGAGGAGGAACAGCGGGTACGGACCATCATGGCAGGTGTCTCCCACGATTTTCGAACTCCCCTCACCTCGGCAGACGGCTATCTGCAGATGGTGCAGGAATCCCTGGATAACATACTGGCTGAGGTCCCGGCAGATGCGAAGACCCCTGCTCCGGAAAGCCGTGATTATCTGCAGGAGCTTACCTCCATCCGGGATTATCTCCTCATCGTTTCCGAACGGCTGCGATACCTGAAAACTCTTTCGGATGAATTCTTTGAGGTAACCTATCTGGATGCAGGGAAGGAGCTTCCTCTGGAAGCCGTTCGCTTTGATATCGTTCTTTCGGATGTAATGATGGCTCAGTATTCCTGGATTGAGGACTCCGGGATCGAAACGGAGATCGCCATACCGGAGGAGCAGCTCACCGTCCGGGCCGACCGGCATTATCTGGAGCGGATCCTGGAAAACCTCTTCTCCAACGTCCGGAAGTACGCCCGAAGCCGGATCGAACTCTCCGTAGAAAAGGCGGACGAATCTATCCGTTTCATCCTCCGAAATGACATGGATGAAAACTTTCCCATCGACACAGATCATATCTTCGAACCCTTCTATCGGGCGAAGGCACGTACCGGCCCCGGCACCGGACTTGGACTGTATGTGGTAAAGGAGCTGGCAGGTGCCATGCATTTTCAGATCGAAGGAAATGTGGCGGACAGCCTGTTTGAGATCCGCCTGACCATGCCAGAGTATCCATCCTGATCTGACATGATGTGCCGGAGTATCCATCCTGATCCGCGAGCGGAGGTAAACCCCATGAAAATACTGATCATAGAAGACGATAAGGAGATCGCCGATCTTCTCTCCGTCTATCTTACAAAAAACGGATATGAGACCACTGCAAAGTATGACGGCGTGGCGGGACTGAATGAACTGAAGGCGCATACGGCAGACTACGGTATGATCCTGCTGGACATGATGCTGCCCGGGTTTTCCGGAGATGAACTCCTGCCGAAAGTCCGCAGCATTACCGATATTCCCGTCATTGTAATTTCCGCCGTTTCTGCCCTGGACAGCCGCATGACCATGATGCGGGCAGGTGCAGATGATTACATCATCAAGCCCTTTGAGCTTCCGGATGTACTGGTCCGGATCGAGGCGGTTGCCAGACGATATCAGATCCAGCTTCGGCTGGACGCCCCGGGAACAGATCCCGGCAGGAACGGGATGTCTGCAAACCTCACCCCGGACAGGACACTGCGGTATGGAAATATCATTCTGAATAAAGACACCTCCTCCGTCACCGTGAAGGATGAGGAAGTCTGCCTTACCGCACGGGAATATCAGATCCTGGATCTGCTTCTCGAAAATCCGAAGAAGCTCTTCTCCAAGGCAAATCTTTTCACCAGCATCTGGAATGAAGAGTATTTCCCTGAAGATCAGTCCCTGAAGGTACACATGAGCAACCTTCGGAGCAAGCTCCGCAAAAAAGATGACTTCGATTATATCGAAACCGTCTGGGGAATGGGCTACCGGCTTCGCAAGCTGCCTGATCCGGAGTAAACGTGGTGTAGCGCCCTTCCCTTGACTTTTTTATTCATCCGTGTATAATCGCTTTTGAAAAAACTCTTAAGGAGGACATGAGATATGAAAAAGAAACTTGCAGTCATTCTTGCTGCCGCATTCATGTGCGTAGGCCTTGTTGCCTGCGGAAGCAACAGCAGCAATACAGAGGCAACTCCCGCAACCGATGCAGCACAGACAGTTACAGAAGCGGCAACCACTGCTCCCGCAGCTATCACCATCGCATCCACAGAAACCTGGGGTGATTACACCGTAGGTATTCCGGAAGGCTGGACCTTCAAGAAGGGCTATGCTCTGAACGAGGATGACACCACCTGCTGTTCTGTAAGAAAGTCCGATTTCTCCAAGTTCGATTTCAACATGGAGAAGGAAGATATGTACATGAAGAAGTATGAGCAGAACAAGGCTACATACACACAGGATCAGAAGGATGTATCCGGCAAGATCGGCACTGTTGACTGGACCGGTTTCGAGTACAGCAACGGATTCGAGCTCTATGGTAAGGCAAACGGCAAGCCGGTACGTGTTTCCTGCTCCGGTTTCAAGTTTGACAGCCCTGAGACAAAGGCAGTTCTGGAAGCACTTGTGATCAAATAATAATCAAATCATAGGCAAAAAAAGACAGTCCCTTTTCACGTACCGTACGTGACAGGGACTGTTTTTTATCTACCGCGTCTCATAGACATCGGAAATGTGCTTGGTCTCCAGTTTTTCGTAGGCTGCCGTCTTATCGATGACCGCCTTTACCAGATTATCCAGCTCCGTACCCTCGCGGTAATCCGCCGGTGCAAAATACCGGATCCGGTTGTCCCGGAGCATTTTGTGGACACGGTCCTTCTTCCCGGTTTCCGGGTCATATACGCCAATGGAATGGCCACCGTTCACATTTACCAGCTTCATGCACGGGATATCGGTGTCGCTGTCACCGATATAAACCATATTCCGGAAAGGAACCCGGAGATTCTCCGGCGCGTAATATTCATTCACCCCGTCGTCATTGATGTCCAGAACCCCTTTTTCGATCCGGAACAGGAACTGGGTCTTGTTCGTATAATTGATCACCTGGGCCGGCCAGACTGCCACACCCTTTTCATCATAGAAGAAGCTGCTGGCATAGATTTTTTTAAATGCGCCCTTCTTTGCGATCTCCGTCCCATCGATCATCTCCTTCAACCCGGAGGAAATGATGTAATGCTCGACGATGATCCCTCTTTCTCTGCCGTACGCATTGATCCGGTCAAACCATTCAGCCACCCCTGGGAACAGCTTTACCTTGCTTCCATAATCCTCCAGGCTTTTCCGGTTAAAGATCAGCTTCCCTCTTGCCTCATCCATCATCACATACATGTACGCAAGGTTCCCGTCCATATCATTGGCGGCAGCGAGCACATTTGTCTTGTCCCAGAATTCCTTTATATCATAGCCCACGGACTGGATATAGCCCTGGGCCTGCATATCTGTGGGCGACAGCGTCTTGTCAAAATCGTAGCAAATGGCAAGCACGGTTTCCTTCGGTTTATATTCCATATTCATTCCTCCTTCTTCTGATCCTTATTCCTGTTGAACTCCCGGATCAGCTCCATCAGGCGGTCATAGTTTTCGGGCTTATGCGGAAATGTGCAGCCTCTGCAGTTTTTGATCACCCGATCCTCCTTCCGGATCAGCGTATAGTCCCCCGGACAGGAAAAGGAATACAGGGGACAATAGCAGAAAAGGCAGTTGATCTCCTCCAGCCCCTCATGACATGGATAGTATTTACAGTCTCGGTTTTCGAAGTATTTATGTGACTGTTCCATCTGACACCTCTCTCATTCGACGTATAAAGCTTCTGACAAACTCCGGTTTTGAACCATAGTAGAGATGCGGGAAGCCCCAGATCCCGCTGCCTCCTGCAGTTCCTGCAGTTCCTACATTGATACAGGTCCACTCTGCCGGTTTATATGGTTTTTCCGCCACATAGGCATCTCCGCAGACCGTGCTGTCATAATAATGAAATTCGTGACCCTTCATTCCAACCAGACTCCGGTACATTTCATCGGAGGCGATTCCTGCATCATGAATCTCCCGGAGTCTCATATATCCGAAGCGGACAAGATGCCCGGTAAACCTGCATTCTCCCTCCAGGATCCCCGCCATGGGATAGGACACACCCTCTGCGTCGATGATGGTTTTATGAAGATACATAAAGCCTCCGCACTCAGCAAGGCTTGGCGTGCCGGCGGCGATGCGGCTTCTCACGGAGTGAAGCATGGAGGTATTCTCACTCAGCTCCTTCAGATAGAGCTCCGGATAACCTCCGCCCAGCAGGATCCCGTCTGCCTCCGGCGGAACCTCCCGATCCCGAAGGGGCGAGAAGTATTGGAGCCGGACCCCGTACCTTTCAAAGAGCTCCAGGTTCTCCCTGTAATAAAAGCAGAATGCATCATCCCTGGCAACCGCCAGAGTAAGACCGGTCCCGAAAGCAGGATCCTCCTCTTTCAGTCCAGGCACATCGTTCTGCACGGGTTCCGTTTCCCGGTGCAGGACCGGTGTCTCTTCCCGGTGCAGGACCGGCGCCTCCTCCATGATCCGCAGCAGCTGATCGATATCGACACATTTCAGAAGGAGTTCTCCGGCGGCCTTTATCTTTCGATAAAGATCCTCCATCTCTCCCGGAAGCTTAAGTCCCAGGTGCCTGCTTTCGATGGTAATCTCCTTCTGCTTTGGAAGGCAGCCAAGCAGCCGGACCCCGGTTCGCAGCTCCTCCAGTGCCTGCTTCAGCACCGGCTCCAGACTCCGGTAGTAGCCTTCACTGATCTTATTCAGAAGGATCCCCCGGATCAAATGCGCCGTATCGTCCGCAAGTACTCCCCGGATCAGGGACAGCAGTGTCCGTCCCATGCCGGAGCCGTCAACCACCAGAACGATGGGGGTCTTCGTTGCTTCCGCGATCTCATACGCAGATCCCGTAATGTCGTCCAGCCTGGCGCCATCGTAGATCCCCATGGCCCCTTCAACCACGGCATAGCGGTCTCCGCAGCCGGCCAGGATATCCCGAACTCCCTCCGTTCCTGCAAAATAGGTGTCCAGATTTCGGCAGGGAACCTTCAGGACGCTCTCATGAAACATGGGGTCGATGTAATCCGGCCCACATTTAAAGGAAACCGGTTCCAGCCCTCTTCGCTTCAGTACCTCCAGGAACCCACAGGTGACCGTGGTCTTTCCGCTGTGACTCCCGGGGGCCGCGAACATTATTCTTTTTGCACGTATCTCCTTCATCTGATGCTCCTTCATCCGATGTTTCCACATCCGATGTTCCCTTATCCGATTTTTCCGAAAGTCAGATTGAAAAAGAGAAGATCCATACCGGATTCTGCGCCTGCAGAAGATGATGACTCCCGACCTCTCTTACGTCACTGACCGCGATCATTACCGTTCTTTCATCCTCCGCCGGATAGTCCTTCAGCAGCTCCCGGATCTCTCCTATGGTCTCCATACTCACTGCATTGATCACATAGCGTGTTCCTGTGCCCATGGCTGTCAGAGTCTCCAGGATCTCCCGGAGATTTCCTCCGCTTCCTCCGATAAAAACAGCATCCGGCTTTGGCAGACCTGACAGTGCTGCAGGGGCCTCCCCCTCGATCACGGTTACATTTTCCGTTCCTGTATTTTTCAGATTCTCCCGGATCAGCGCTGCAGCCTCCGGTTTCCTCTCGATGGTATACACCTTCAGACTGGAAGAAAGCGCCGCTGCCTCGATGGCTACGGAACCGGTTCCTCCGCCGATATCATACAGGACATCTCCTTCCCGAAGCTCCAGCCGAAGGATGCTTTCATGACGGATGCATTCCTTGGTCATGGGGATGCGGTCCCTTAGGAATTCCGTATCCCGCTTCACCGGAAGCAGCACCCTTTTTTCCGGTACGCTGTTTCGGATCAGCACGGTGGAGATCCCTTCTCTCCGGAAGGACTCCGCCTCCGAAAGAGAATATGTATCGATCTGCTCCCCTTCGCCGGACAGATCCGTTCCTACGCTGATGCTTCCCTCGATCCCCGCTGCCAGAAGGCGTTTTGCGATCTCAGGGACATCCTCCGGACCGGAAAGAAGCGCAAATACCTTCGAATGATGACGGACTTCCCCGAGCAAAGCTCCGAAGTCTGCTTCCGAATTCTTTCCGTGCAGACTGAACAATGCGGCATCCTCATAGCTTTCTCCCAGCTTCGCTGCAAGGTAGGAGAAAGAAGAGATTCCAGGGAACATTTCCACCTGCAGATCCGGCTTCCACTCCTTCAAAGCCCGGAGCATCTTCCTTGCTCCGCTGTAAAACCCGGTATCTCCGGAATAGAGGATCACTACCCTGTTAAAGCACTCCCGCTCCAGAACCGGAATGATCTCCTCCGCCCGGTACATGGCATATTTTCTAACCTCCGGGATATCCTTAAGACCTTCCAGAAGACGGGAGGCTCCAAACACCGCATCTGCTGCATGAAGCGCTTCCTCTGCCATAAGAAGCCTGCAGCCCGAAGATCCCATCCCCATTCCTACGATGGAGACTTCCGGAATCGAGCCCGATTCCTGACATTCCGAAAGAAGGGAAAGAAGGACCCGCTCCGCTTCCTTCAACGAAACACCTTCCTCCTCCACCGGTCTGGCGATGACGTGAAGCTGCACCGTCGCTGCTTCGGCAGCCTCTGCCTTGGCAAGGAAGCCGCCTGCAGTCCCGCTGTCCTTGGTCACCAGGTGGCGGATATCATACTGCCGCAGGATCGCTTCGTTACATTCTCTGGTAAAGGGACCATGCATGGCGATGATATGATCCCCTTCGATCCCTTCCGAGATGCACTGCTCCAGACTGCTCATGGTGGGCAGTACCCGGACGTAGGTCCTCTTTCTGGTTTCTTCCGATACCACCTCGCAGTAGGCGCGCAGCTCCTTGCTGCCGGTGGTAAGCAGGATATTTCCCGAGGTCTGATCCATCGCTTCCGCACAGGCCCGGATGTCAGAGTAAACTGCCATGTCTCCCGGGGCTGCGTCACTTGCTCCTCTCACGACCCTGAGATATGGAACTCCCTGCGCCTCTGCCGCAAGTTTTATATTTGCTGTTACCTCGGTTGCATAGGGGTGGGTGGCATCCACCACCATCCCTTCCGCGCCGGAGATCCGGGCTGACAGGAACTGCTTCATTTCCTCCGCATCCATGCGACCGATGTGAAGCTCCGCAAATGTACTGTCCTCCATCATTTCCCCGCCATACGCACTGGCAACACAAACCACATGGGGTATCCTCCTCTGCGTGAGCAGGGTGGAAAGGGTTCTTCCTTCTGTTGTTCCCGAAAAAATGATGATCTTTTTCATAGCTTATATCCTCTGGGTGTGATCAGCTTCCCGTCTGATATTCTGGTACGGGAGTTTCCGACGAACACCGTCACAAACATATCCACCGGCTCCTCTGCCAGCTCCTTCAGTGTGCAGACCTTTTTCTCACATCCGTCTCTTCCGATATTCCGGACATAACCACAAGCCGTATCCTCCGGCAGCTTCTCCATAAGGATCCCGCAGGCCTTCTTTAAATAGTCCGCCCGCTTCCGGCTGGCCGGATTGTAGATCACGATGCAGAAGTCTCCCTCTGCCGCACTTCGCAGTCTCTTTTCGATCAGCTCCCAGGGTGTCAGGAGGTCGCTCAGGCTGATGGTACAGAAATCATGGCTGACCGGTGCGCCGAGGATCGCCGCCCCTGCCAGAGCTGCGGTGACACCCGGGATGATCTCCACATCCATAAAGCCTTCTTTTTCCGCCACCTCAAGAAGCGGGGAGGCCATACCATACACACCTGCATCTCCGCTGCAGATCAGGGACACTGTCTTTCCTTCCCTGGCAAGGGCGATACATTTCTCACAGCGGAGAATTTCCTCCCGCATACCACTCTCCAGAAACTCCTTCTCCGGATAGTCCTCCCGGATCAGATCGATATAGACCTTATATCCCACTATGACATCGCTTTTTTCCAGGGCCTCTCTTCCCAGGTCCGTCATCAGACGGCGGTCTCCCGGGCCGATGCCTATCACATAGATCTTTCCCATATCATATCCCTTATCATATCCCATTTCATATTCCATTTCATATCATCCGTTTTGCCACAGCAATGGTCATTCCGTCCCGCGCCTGCTTCCGGAGGATCAGCTCAGCTCCCGGGCCGGCTCCAAGGACTGCCGCGCGTTCACATACATTATCCACCCCTACCTGTTCCCGGACAAATTCCGATGCGGTGAAGTCTCCCTCCGCCTTCTCCAGGAGTTCTCTGTCAAAGGAGAATACCGGGATCCTGTACTTATCCCGCATGGCCAGAAGTGCAGGCTCCTCCTCCTTTATGTCTATGGTACAAAGTGCATATACATCGGAGACGGGGATCTCCAGATCCTTCAGCGTATCAAGAAGGAAAGCTTCCGCCTCTCCCGCGTCCTTGTTCTTCTTCATTCCCACTCCCACCGTATAGGGCTTCGGCTTAAGAAGCAGGGTGCATTCCGCATCCGTTTTATCTGCTATGATAAGATCCACGGGCTGCTTTGGCGGGTAGTTCTTTATGGAGAGCGTAACCTTCTTCTCCTCCAGCGCTTTCACGGAGACCTTTCGGATCCCCTCCTTCTCTGTAATGGTCAGTCTGCGCTCCATCGCGAAAGTATCCACGGAAAAGGCCTCATTTCTGTCCGTGGACGTGGTGATCACCGGCACCGCCCCCAGCATGGCAGCAATCTCCGCTGCCCAACCGTTCGCTCCCCCTGCATGTCCAGAGAGAATGGGGATCACGAACTGGGCCGTATCATCCATCACCACCACAGGGCAGTCGGAAAGCTTGTCCTTCGGCAGTCCGGCCAGGGCTCTTACCGCGATCCCCACCGCTCCGATGAACAGAAGTCCGTTCCCCGGATGAAAATGTTCCGCCGTCCAGGCGCCGAGAGGTCCCTCCACCTTGCAAAAGCCCTCTCCCGGCTCCACCTTATCGGAGGAGAGATATGCCTCCATCGGCTCGGCTCCCTGTTCCAGATATTTTTGATTGATCCTCTCTATGATCTGCTTCCCGCCCCGGGTAAAGCATATGGCCTTCTTCTTCATAGTATCTACTCTTCCTTCGCAGCCCGGTATCCCGTTGAAAATGTGGGATCATACAGCTTTGACCTTTCATAGTCCTTCGTTCCCACGGCGCGTCCCACAAGCACCACCGCGGTCTTCGAAACCCCTGCCTTCTTTGCCGTCTCCGCCAGATCCTTCACCGTACAGGGCAGGATCTTCTCCTCCGGCCAGGTTGCCTTATAAACGATGGCCGCCGGTGTATCCGGTGTGTATCCTCCCCGGAGCAGTTCCTCCGAGAGCCGTTCCAGCATTCCGGCGCTTAGATAGATCGCCATGGATGCTCCATGGGACGCAAGGGCCTGCATGCTTTCCTTCTCCGGAACCCCGGTTCTTCCCTCCAGCCTTGTGATGATCAGTGTCTGGGACACCCCCGGGAGGGTATATTCCAGATTCATATCCGCTGCAGCTCCGAAGCAGGCACTGACACCGGGACAGGAAGCATATCCGATCCCTTCCCGGTCCAGGATGTCCATCTGTTCCCGCACGGCTCCGTACAGACTGGGCTCTCCGGTATGCAGACGCACCACTTCTTTTCCGTCGCGATGGGCAGCGATCATGACCTGCATCACCTCTTCCAGCGTCATCCCTGCACTGTCATAGATCTCTGCTGAAGACGGTACATAATCCAGAAGCCCGGGATTCACCAGACTTCCCGCATAGATCACCACATCTGCCTTTTTCAGAAGCTCCATTCCCCGGACCGTGATGAGATCCACCGCCCCGGGTCCTGCACCCACAAAGTTAATCATGCCCTGTTTCCTTTCGCTTTTATTCTTCGTCTTTACTATTCGCTTCCATCAGAAAAGCCTCTGCCTCCCCCGTCTTTCCCAGCAGGCCGTACTGATTGGAATACATCATGTACTGAATGGCGATCTCTCCCTTTCCCCGCCGGTCCAGATAAAATGCGCCGCGCTCCGTGAGATACGCAAAGGCACGTCCGGTGAGTCCTTCTCTTTCATAGACCGCTACCGCTTCTTCTGTGGATACACAGTCCAGGATCTCCCGCACTGCCGCTTCGGAAGCGCCGCACCTTACGGCCGCTGCCGCCATAAGCTCCATCCTGCAGTCCGCTTCTCTGGAATGGGTATTCATGATCCCGCCGGCAAGCTTCACAAGCTTTCCGATGTGGCCGCAGAGAAGCAGCTTCTGAAAGCCAAGCTCCACTGCCATATCGATGGTGTCCCCGATGAAGTTGGAACATTTCACTGCCTGATCCAGATCGAAGCCGTAGACTTCCTTCATGAAGGCCAGTCCGTAATTCCCGGGGGTGATCACTGCCACAGTGCTTCCCATGGCTTTCTTCTGACGCAGCTCCACCCGGATGGAATCAAGAAGCGCCTTCTGGCTCATGGGTTCCACGATCCCCGAGGTTCCGATGATGGAGATCCCGCCTTCGATCCCCAGTCTGGGATTGAAGGTCTTCTCTGCCAGCTCCCTTCCGCCGGGAACCGAAACCACAACCTCCAGAGTTCCCTCATGATCAAAGAGCTCCATGACCTGCCGCACCTCCTGCTCGATCATCTGCCTCGGAACTGAATTGATGGCTGCGGCTCCCACCGGCTGATCCAGTCCCGGACGGGTCACTCTGCCAACGCCTTCTCCGCCCTCGATCCGTATCTCCCGAAGGCTTTGGCCTTCCCTGCCATGACTCACCTTCACCACGATCAGGGATCCGTTCGTGATATCCGGATCATCCCCGGATTCCTTTCGAACTGCACAGCGGACGTAGTCCTCCCCAATATCGATTTCCTCCAGCTTCGGACAGTAGCGGATCCCCGCCGGCGTCTCGATCTCGATCTTATCTATTCTTTTTCCTCCCAGGAGCATGTACGCCGCTGCCTTTCCTGCCGCAGCCGCACAGCTTCCGGTGGTAAATCCCTTTTTCATCCGGATCTCCTTTTTTCAAAGCTCCGATCACATTTGATACAGCACCGCATTGCAGATGGCCGCCGCAATGGTGCTTCCGCCCTTTCTTCCCCGGTTGATGATGTACGGAACCGACGTTCCGAGGAAGAGCTCCTTCGCCCAGACCACATTTACAAAGCCCACCGGAACACCGATGATGAATGCGGGAGTGTAAGTCCCCTCCTGCATCATTTCATGGAGCCGGATCAGGGCCGTGGGCGCATTTCCGATGGCAAAGATCACCTTCTCTCCCAGAGCTGCGGCCCGCTCCATGGATACGGCTGCCCGGGTGATGCCCCGCTCCGTGGCTTCCTTTGCCACATCCTCCTCTGCCATGAAGCAGATGCACCTGCCGCCGAAGGAGGCCAGCTTCTTTTTGTTGATCCCTGCCAGCGCCATATTTGTATCCGTCACGATGGTGGCGCCCTGTCGGATCAGTTCCTTCATCCGGTCCACGGCCCCCTCCGAGAAGGCCAGTGTCTCTGCATACTCGAAATCGGCTGAGGTGTGGATACAGCGCTTGATCACCGGCGCCAAAGTCTCATCCAGCCGGATGCCGGCTGCTTCCAGCTCCTGGGTGATGATCTCAAAGCTTCGTTTTTCGATCTCCGCCGGTTTGACTGTTTCAAAATTCATCCATCATTCCTCCGTCATTCCTCCATCATTCTTCCTAAGGCCCGAAGAAGCGCCACATTTTCCTCATGCTTCTTCACCGCGATCCGGTAGTACCCCTTCCCGAGGCCCCGGAAATCACTGCAGTCCCGGATCAGGATCCCCCGGGCAAGCAGCCTCTCATACAGATCCTCCGGTCCCCGGAAAAGAAGAAAGGATGTCTGGCTGTCATAGACCGTAAAACCAAGCGCTCCGAGGCCCTGGGACAGATATTCTCGTTCCTCCCGGATCAGAGAAAGCATATGTCCGATGTACGCCTCATCCTGAAGAAGCTTCAGCCCGGCCCGGATCCCCGCCTCCGCAGGAATTGAGAGATTCCACTCCGGAAGCTGCCCCGTCAGCCGGCGGATGTTCTCCTTCCCGGAAATGACATATCCCATCCGGATCCCCGGCATGGCCAGGAGCTTCGTCATGGAACGAAGGACCCAAAGCTCCTCATACCGCTGCACCCGTTCATAGCCGTGATCCGAGTGACCCTGACCGGCCTTGTCCGACATCATAAGAAAACTCTCATCCAGGATCACGGAGATATGATTCTTCTCTGCCTTTTCCAGTAATTCTTCGATAAATGTATCCTCGAGGCTCTGTCCTGTGGGATTCACCGGATCCGAAAGCAGGATCAGATCCAGGTCCGGCGTCACAGCCTCCAGATCCTCCGCCGTCAGACGGAAGCCATTCTCCTCCGTCAGAATGTGATGACATATCTCACAACCTACCGACGTGAGCGTATGCTGATAACCGGAAAAGCAGGGTTCAAACAACAGCGCCTTCTTTGGCATAATGACGCGAACCGCTCCCATAAGCAGCTCGGAGGCTCCGCTTCCAGCCAGTACAGAAGTTGATGATCCGCCGACGGATGCAGCGATCTCTTCCCGCACGGCTCCCTGCAGAAGGTCAGGATAAACCCCTGCCCTGTCCAGTGAGCTTCGGACCGCTGAAAGCACCTCCGCCGGGATTCCCAGAGGATTCAGATTCACCGAATGATCCATCTTCACCTTATTCCTGTAGATATCTCCGCCGTGCTGCATTACCTTCCAACTCCTTCATCTAAACCCACATACAACAGAGGACCGTGATCATCACCGCCATGCACAGGACGAAAACCACCGCCTCCGTCATAAACATCAGCCGGTTTGACCGCCGGATATCCTCCGGTTCCGCCTTTCTTCGCTCATCCCCGATATAGGGCTTCTCCACCGGAATGCCCTGATAGGTATGGGTTCCTCCCAGCCGGAGCCCCAGAGCTCCCGCTGTCACGCTTTCTGTCTGGGCCGAATTCGGCGAGCTGTGATTTCTCCTGTCCCGAACCCAGATCCTGTGTGCTTCCTTCCCATTAAAATGTCCCGAGAAGAGCCCAAGTATCCTGCATCCGAAGATCATTGCCAGTGCACTGAGTCTGGATGGGATATAGTTCAGAAGATCATCTGCCTTCGCCGCAAACCGTCCAAAGTTCCTGTATCTGTCATTTTGGTATCCCAGCATGGAATCCATGGTGTTTACCGCCTTATAGCAAAGCCCCAGTACCGGTCCGCCAATGATGGTATAAAGAAGCGGGGCGATAACCCCGTCCGAGGTATTTTCAGCCACCGTCTCCACTGCAGCCTTTACGATCTCCTCCTCGGAAAGAGGCTCCGTATCTCTTCCCACGATCATGGAAAGAGCGTGCCTTGCCCCGGGAACATCCCGGTTCATAAGCCTTCTTTGTACCGCCATGCTTTCCCTGCAAAGACTTCTTGCCGCCAGAATATAGCATACAAGTATCATTTCAACGAAAAGGCCCAGATAAACAAGGGATTGATATGCCAGAACGAGGATCAGCGCCGTAACGGTTCCTACGATCAGGATCACCAGCCACCAAAGCAGTGCGCCCCGTCTTCGCTCCGTCTGCTTCGAACCGCGGGCTCCCAGGAGTCTTCCCTCCAGCCAGGCAATAAGTCTTCCGATGCCCCGCACCGGATGCGGAAGTGAATGCGGATCTCCCACGATCTGGTCAAGCAGAACGCCCAAAAACAAGGCGATTATATGAAATAACATGTATTCCTTCATCATTCATCTCCAGATCCAGGATGTAGCCCTCCAGATTTCCAACCATAAAATCGTAAGTATCCTTCCCGGTGAGAGCACTCATGATCGCCATGATGGTGCCACCGTGACAAAGGATGATAACTCTTTCCGATATCTCTATGTCTCCCAGCGCCGCACGGAAGCCCTGCATGGACCGATGGATAAACGCGTCTCTCTTTTCTCCCCCGGGGAAATCCTTTGTTCCCCCGCTGTTGATCCAACTTTGATAGTCTTTATCTCCGGAAAGATCTTCATAATTCTTTCCCTCAAAGTTTCCAAAATCCATCTCCCTGAGATCTGTAAGGATCGTCGGGGCCTTTTCGTCAAACAGGTAGTATACCGTTTCAACCGCCCGCTTCATGGGACTGCAGCAGATCCGGACCACACCTCCGGAAAGCAGCTTTCCTGCTTCCGCCCGTCTTGCCCGGATCTCTTCGATCCCGTGTTCCGTAAGCGATTCATCCGTTCTGCACCCGATATACCGTTTCTCTACATTTCCGGGGATCTGACCATGACGGATCAGAACAACCTGTTTTTTTGCCATAACATGCCTCACTTCAGATAAAGAGTCCCTGCCAGAACAAGGGCTGCCAGGATCTCGCCGGTGGTAAGAAAGTATCCTGCCGTATCTCCCGTAACCCCTCCGAAATTCTTATAAACCGTATACCGGTAATAGATGGTATGCAGCGTGTAGAGAAGCACAACCATGCTTCCCGAAAGGAGATCCATCCAAAGGGAAACCCCCACCGCCGCTGCCAGCTGGATGGAAAGAAGGATCACCACCACCCGGGGCTTCGTTTTCGTTTCCTCATACAGCATCCCCTCCTTCTTTGCCTTCGGAAAGAAGAAAGAGGTGAGTCCCAGAAGACTTCTGCTGATCACAAAGGTCAGACCCAGGATCACAAGGATCCTTTCGTCGGTCCGTTCATTCAGCAGGATCGCAGTGATGGCGGCAGCGTAGATCAGCAGCCATTTTACAAGAGCGATCACGGCAAAGGCCCCGATATGGGGATCCTTCAGGATCTCCAGCTTTTTCTCGGTCGGTGCGAAGGAATGCATGGCATCCTCCGTATCCATAAAGCCGTCCACATGGAAGCCTCCGGTGATCAGCAGGGAGAGCGCCAGCGTGAGCAGGATCCTGACTGCCACGGGGAGCTCCGCAAAGGGATTCACGCCGCTTATCAGATACGTTCCAAGCCCAATGATCCCTCCCACCAGCGGAAGAAAGGCCATGCTGTAGCGCATTTCCTCCTCCCTCCACTTAAACCTGGGAACCGGGATCCGGCTGAACAGGGAAAATGTAATTCCTAACCATCTTAGTATCTTCAAGCGTCTCAATCCTTCCGTAAATCGATGACCTCATCCGCTGCGTCACGGAGCCTTTCGTTTACCCGGCTCAGCAGCTCTACGTAGATCCTGGTCTGCCGGTCGTATCCCGCATCATCCTTATCATATTCATTCGTAACAAGGATCAGATCACGGACCCTGTCCGCCACGGCCTTGATGTCACTCACAATCATTTCCGTAAATGTATCCTCCGGTGCCTCACCAGAACCAAACGACCTCAGCCACTTCGGATCCGAATGGAGTTCATTTCCCACAAGATTTGAAACGCATTCCAGGAGCACCAATGCCTTCTCCGCGTCTTCTATGGAGGAAAGCACTTCTCTGATCCGGCATTCCTTCTCAATGGTGAGAAAGCCTTTTCCGGCCCGCATTCTTCTATGCTTCTCCGCCCGGGCCCGGCTGGCGTCATCGCAGAGCTGCATGGTTGCCAGATAGTATTTTCTTCCGGTTCCCCGCTGCACGGCCAGTTTCTCCGCCAGCTCCGACTTGCCGCTGTTATTCGTACCAATAATCAAAGTGATCATTTACCGAACCTCTCATACTTCGCGATATCCGTATCCTGAAATGTGGTGCCGTCCAGATAAAGAGACAGCGCCATATCCAGCATGGGAAAAAGCAAAACCGCGCCCGTTCCCTCGCCCAGTGCCATATCAGCCTGAAGCACCGGTGTGAGCGACAGCTCCGTCAGGATCCGCTCCGTTCCCTTCTCTTTTCCTGAATGGGAGGCGATCATATAGTCCCGGCAGCCCGGCAGGAAAAGCTCCGCAGTATAGGCCGAAACCGCGCTGATCAGGCCGTCGATCACAATCGGAATGCGGCAGACCGCGCCTCCGAGAAAAACACCCACAAGGGCCGCAATGTCCAGCCCTCCAAGAGCAGTCAGGACCTGCAGTGTCTCCTCCGCCGTTTTCACCGGTGTACCGGCCTTTGCTCCGCGATGCAGCCTTACGGCATCCCGGATCACCTGCTTCTTTCGTTCCAGTCCAGCATCCGGAAGACCGGATCCCCTTCCGGTGAAGCGCTCCGGTTTTTCTCCCGTAAGTGCGGAAAGCAGTGCCGCACTGGAGGTGGTATTTCCGATCCCCATCTCTCCGGTGGCGATGATGTCGTAGCCTTTGGAGTGACAGTCCCGCACGGCCTCCAGCCCGACGCCGATGGCAGCAAGGCACTCCTGCTCTGTCATGGCAGGACCCTTCAGAAGATTCGCGGTACCCTGCCGGATCTTTCGGTTGATCACGCCCTTCGGCGTATCCTTTGTATTGATCCCCACATCATAGGGGAAAATGTCCAGCGGATAATGCATGGTCATCCTGCCTACGGAGCTCCGCCGCTCCCCCATCATCTCCGCCACATCATAGGTAACCGACTGACCGGTCTGCGTCACGCCTTCCTCCACCACGCCGTTATCCGCACACATGATGATCAGGCCCTTCCGGGAAAGGGTCGGAGAAGTCTTCCCCTGGATCCCGGCGATCCTGCAGATCATCTCCTCAAATGCGCCGAGCCCGTCAATCGGCTTCACAAGGCTGTCCCACCTTTGCTTCGCAAGCACCTCCACATCCCTGTCGGGCGCTTCTGTTTTCATTGAATACAGTTCTTCTTTTGTCATCTTACGTTCTCTTTTTCTGATTCCATCTGACCTCGGTCAATCCCCAGGATCCCGTAAATATAGTTCATATCCAGACATGCCCGAAGTTCCCTCGCCAGCATGTCATACTGATTCTCCTTAAAGTCCCTATGATCCAGTATCTCTCCCGGCTCCCAGTTCTTTCCTCCTGCCGCTGCCACACACCGGATCACCTTCTCCAAAACCTGTCTTCCGTCAAAGAAGCCGTGGAGATAGGTCCCATATATATTCTTACGGCAGAAGCCCGTCTGCTCCGACGTGAATTCCGTCAGATCCTCGCAGGGTTCGGTCCTTCCCATATGGATCTCATATCCCTCCACCGGCGTTCCGGCAAGGGCCTCCAGGATGCCTTCCGCCCCAGTCACCTTCCCTGTAAAATGTGTCCGTGTCTTTTCCGTTCCCAGCACGGTATCCACAGGAAGCAGGCCAAGGCCCTGTTCCTTTCCGCCGCCTTCCACGTTATCGGGATCCTCGATGCTTCGTCCCAGCATCTGATAGCCGCCGCAGATCCCAAGAACCGAGGTTCCCTGCTCCGACATTTCCGTGACTGCCTTCGCAAGCCCCTGCTCCTTCATCCACTGAAGATCGGCAATGGTATTCTTCGTGCCCGGAAGAATGATCAGATCCGGCGTCCCCAGCTCGGAAACAGAGGAAACATATCGGATGGATACATCCTCCAGCTGATCAAAGGGATCAAAGTCCGTAAAATTCGATATATGACCGAACCGGATCACAGCAATATCAATGGCCCCCGTCTCCTTCCGCTGAAAGCGTTCCGACAGAGAATCCTCATCATCCAGACTGAGCTGCAGATAGGGAACCACACCCACCACCCGGGTGTTTCCCTTTTCCTCCAGCATTCGGATGCCGTCTTTAAAAAGGCTTCCGTCGCCTCTGAACTTATTCACAATAACGCCCTTCACTCTGCGTCGTTCCGGCTCCTCTAAAAGATCCAGGGTTCCGATGAGCTGAGCGAAGATCCCGCCCCGGTCGATATCTCCCACCAGAAGCACCGGCGCATCGATCATGTTAGCCAGCCCCATATTCACGACATCATTTTCCAGAAGGTTCAGCTCCACCGGAGAACCGGCGCCCTCTACCACAATGATATCCGCATTCTCCGCCAGGGAATTGTAGGCCGCCTCTATGTCCTTTACAAACTCTTTTTTCCGCCGGAAATACTCCATGGCCTTCATGTTCCCGACCACTTTTCCATTCACGATGACCTGGGAGCCCACATCATCCGAGGGCTTGAGCAGGATGGGGTTCATGGCTGCAAGGGGCTCTGTTCTGGCACACTCTGCCTGCATGACCTGGGCCCGTCCCATTTCCAGGCCTTCCTTCGTTATATAGGAATTGAGCGCCATGTTCTGGGATTTGAAGGGCGCAACCCGAAAACCGTCATCCGAAAAGATCCGGCAGAGTCCCGCTGCCAGAAGGCTCTTTCCGGCATTGGACATGGTGCCCTGGATCATAATGACCTTCGCCTTCCCGTCAGCCTTCCTGTCGCCACCTGCGGCTCCGGCGTAATGCTCCCCGGAAGCGGGTTCTACGTCACCAGGCTTGCCCGCCGTCATGTCTCCGGCACCGTCCTCCCCGGTCTCCGTCTCCCACGGCATGCTTCCCAGAATCCCGGTATCCATTCCTTCCAGATGATACAGCTCCCGGATAAAGTCCTCCCGGAATACCTCCTCCGGCGTTCCGATCCTCTGCACCCGGCCTTCTCCCATGGCCACCACCGTATCCGACAGATTCCGTGCGATCTCCAGCTCATGGAGGGACATCAGAACTGCGATCTTCCGTTCCTTACAAAGAGTAACGATCCTCTGAAGGATATCGAGCTTGTGACGGATATCCAAAAAGGACGTGGGTTCATCCAGGACCAGGATCTCCGGCTCCTGACAAATGGCCCGGGCCAGCAGGACCCGCTGCTTCTGGCCGTCACTGATATTCTGAAAGAAGGTGTCAGCCAGATCGGACACATTTGTCCACTCCATGGCTTCCTTCACCTTCCTCTTATCCTCGTCGGACAGGATCCCCAGCCGTCCGGTGTAGGGATACCGTCCCACCTCCACCACCTCCCGGCAGGTCATAAGCGACGGCTTCAGCTTATAGGTCATCATCACCGACAGGCGCCTGGCCGTTTCCGCTGCCGAAAGCTTCGACCGGTCATCTCCGTTCAGCAGGATCACCCCGCCCCGTTCCTTCAGCGCACCGGTGAGGGTCTTCAGAAGTGTGGTCTTCCCACAGCCGTTGGGACCGATCAGGGTAACGATGGAGCCCGGCTGAACCGAAAGGGTGATATCTCTGATCAGATCAGAGTCATATCCGATATTCAGGTTTTCCGTTTTGATCCCTTTTTCTTTCTTCATATCAGTCCTATCCGTCATATCAGTCATCCCCGCTCTTCCCTTTTCTTCTCACCAGCATGAGGATGACCACCGGCACCAGGAGTACCGCAGTCACAGAACTGATGCTCACCTCCATGGGTGAGAAAACCGTTCGCGCGATGGCATCGCAGAGCAGCGTCACCACCGAGCCTCCCAGAAAGCAGGCCGGTATCATGATGTGCGCTGCATCACTCCGAAGACAGATCCTGGCAAGGTGCGGCACCGCGATCCCCACAAAGGAGATGGGTCCGGCAAATGCAGTCACGCAGGCCGCCAGCAGACTGGAGACCAGGATCAGCATCACCCGCAGCCACCGGATATTCACGCCCACGCTCCGCGCATAGGCCTCCCCCATTCGATAGGCGTTCATGGGCTTGATCAGTGTAAAAGCCAGGATCAGGCAGACCGCGATGATGATCGCCGCCACCCGGAGCTCATCCCAGTTGATCCCGGACAGACTGCCCATGGACCAGTTATGCAGATTTACGATATTTGCGTCATCCGCAAATGTAACGACAAAGTCCGTGATGGCGGAACAGATATAACCGATCATGATCCCGCAGACCACCAGGATGCTCATACTTTTTACCTTGACGGAGATCAGAAGGACGAAGGCCATGGCCGTCATGGCGCCGACAAAGGCGGACAGTACCATTTCCGTGAGGCCGATGGCTCTTCCGGCAGAAAGACAGAGGATCATGACCAGCGCCACCGCCAGCTTGGCGCCTGAGGAAATACCCAGCACAAAGGGTCCTACGATGGGATTTCCAAAGAAGGTCTGAAGCATATATCCGGACAGCGCAAGAGCACCTCCCAAAAGAAGGGCCGCCATGGCCCTGGGAAGCCTGATATTCATGATAATATTCATGTGCGCCGTATCTTCCCTGTCACCGCCCAGGATCCGAAGGATCTCCTCCGCTCCGAGGCGGGTACTTCCGAGATAGAGACTGAGCCAGATCAGTCCCAGGATCAGCAGCACGGTCACAGTAAAGAAAATGATGTACCGTCTTTTTTTCATATGCTTATTCCAGCTTCTTTATTCCAGCTTCTTTATTCCAGCTTCTTCAGATAGGTATATTCCCTGTCCACATCATTAAAGATATCATTCAGGTCCTGCATGAATTCCGCCATTCCGGTGATCTTCTGGAAGAGATCCCGCGTTGTACAGTAAACCTTCCCGTTCTTCACCGCCTTAAAGTCCCTGAACAGTTCATTCTTTTCCATCAGCTCATCCACCGAGGCCACTTCCCCGCCGATGGTGCTGTTGATGATGATCACGTCCGCATCGGAGGCCTCTCTGTAGAAATCCTCCATCTGCATATTCATGGTGGAAAGCGCATTTTCCCCTTCCCCCGTGTTGTTCGGAACATAGTGTCCTCCGGACAGCTCGATCATCCGGGTGATATAATCCCCGGACTTCCGTACATTGATGAGTCCGCCTGCCGTCACATGGAAGAAGGCCACCTTCTTCCCGGTATCCTTCTTCTCCTGAAGCAGCGGTTCCACCCGCTTTACCTGTTCCCGGAAGAAGGTCTCCGCTTCCTGCTCCTTATCAAATAATACACCATACAGTTTGATCCACTCAAGCCTGCCCAGCGGATGTTTTTCGTAGCTGGAGGTTTCCACCAGAACCGGGATCCCCAGCTCCGTCAGCTTGGAGCGCACCGCCGGTTCATGGTAGATCATGGTATTCTCAATGGCCAGATCGCAGCCGGACTCCAGAAGCAGTTCATAATCCGGCGCCCTGTATTTTCCGGCATAGACCAGCGTCCCTGCCTTCATGGCCTCCTTCGCCTCCGGGATATACCAGTCACTCTCCTTGCTCCCGGAGAGTTTTACCCGGTCCAGTGCCCCGCAGGCATTCAGAAGATCCATAGCAGCTGTGGAAACCAGATAGGTGCAGTCAAAGGGCTTCTTCATGACTACAGTCCCCTCCGGCAGACCCGCCGGTGCTTCCTTCCCCTCGGGAACCACCACATATTCTCCGGAATTCTCGATGGAAATGTGGTCGATCTCCCCATATCGATCGATCTGAAATCCGGTGGCATAGGAAAGCTCATACTCTCCGGTCCGCGACAGACCTGCAGCCTCCAGCGCCTTCTGCACCGCTGCCCGGTCCGTACCGGTTCCCCGGACCACCTCCTGGCTTTGCGCCCCCTTCTCTCCCCAGTGGATCACATATTCGATCTCATGGGGCGTACTCATGGCCGTGGTATCTCCGATCACCTTGAGAGGCTCCGTGGTATTCTCGATATCCACCGTGAAGGTGGAGTCGCCGCCTACATTTTCGTTTTCATACCGGACGCCCCCGACGATCATATAATCATAGTTCTTGCTGGTCCATACCAGCTTCGCTGACAGCTGTCCGTCCATCTCCGTAATGGTCACAGGGGACTGGATCGTCGCTTTTCCCGAACCGCCCTCCAGAGAAATCTCCACCGAATAGGTGGTTTTTACGATCTCATTATTTTTCTCCTCATCAGAAGTAACCCCCTGTGATCCACAGGAGGTTACCAGAAGAAGTCCCAGAATAAGGACCAGATATACAATGGTTTTTCTTACGAAACCGTTTTTTTCCATAGATTATCCTTATGATTCAGGCGTTGCTACGATTACCTTATGATCATACCATTTTCCCTTGGTTCCGATCAGTGCCAGATCAAATTCCTTATCCAAATAAGGAACCGGAACGTCGAAGCCGTTAACGGTTTCTGTTGTTCCGTCGGCGTAGGTTACGGAATCCTTGGAGGGCTGAAGAAGCTCCGCGCCGTCTTTTTCAGCCTCATCCTTCGTTCCCGGGAAGAGGTTTACGATGTTTTCCGACTGCAGACTGATGTGGATCGTCATCTTGCCGTCCTTTACCGTCAGAGTTCCCATATCATTATAGGTCTCATTTACCTTGAACATGGAGCTGTCGGTTGTGAACTTTGCCTGATACTCTCCGTCCTTCAGTGCGGAAGCGTCCGCTCCTGTGCTGCCTTCGCTTCCCTTGCTTTCAACTGCCGCTGCCGTATGAGCCACATACAGTTTCTCAATGGCTTCGATCCGGCCCAGACCTTCGATCTGTGTATCAACGGAGTCAAATGCGCCGGATGCGATGAACATGCTCTTCCAGGAGTCATCATCATCTCCTGCCATATCATTGTTTGCATGATCTCCTGCTACAACCATCAGAGGACGAAGGATCACCTTCTTGTAGCCGGCAGCCTTGACTGCCTCGATCACCTTGTCACATGCGGTATCCTCGGGCTCACCCTCAACCGTACCGATGAATACATTTTTATAGCCCAGCTGCTGCATCTGTGTTGCCATCTGGCTGTAGCTGACCTTTGCCACATGTGCTGTACCATGTCCCATGAATACAAATGCGGTTCCGTCTTCTGCTGCCTTTTCCAGGCTCTCAAAACCGGAGGTCTTCACTGCCTCAGCGACAGCTGCTTCAGCAACTGCCTTCTTATCCTCATTGATCACGGTTGCATCCGCACCTACTTCACCAAGCAGGGGCTCTGCAACACGAACGCTTTCAAACTTTGCTTCATACTTTGCAAGGGCTTCCTTCAGTTCGTCATACTCTGCACCATGCATGAGATGTGTGGGCTGTACCACCAGCTCCTTAACTCCGTTAGCCACTGCTCTCTCCAGAGCCTGGTCCATGTTGTCGATCTTCTCACCGTCGCGTGCCTGTACATGATTGATGATGATCTGTGCCGTAAAGGCTCTTCTTACGGACCAGTCCGGGTTTGCTGCTGCGATGGCCTTCTCGATCCCACCGATATCCTGGGCACGGCTGTCATTGAAGGATGTTCCGAAGCTTACCACCAGGATCTCCTTTTCACCGATATTGTCCGCATTTAACGGATCATCCTTGGATGCATCTCCTGTATCTCTTCCGAAGTAATCCGGATCTGCTTCTTCGCCTTCCACCAACTCCTTCTGTGTGTCTGTAAGGGCATCCCATGCTGCCTTTGCCTTTGCACAGAGCTCATCGGTCTCATTCGTTCTCTCCTGAACATAGATCGCATCGATCAGATCTGCAACTTCCTTGGCCTTTGCAGCATCATCCTCCGCTCCTGTGCTCTTTTCCTCTGTACCCTTGGCCTCAGTGGTTTTTGCCTCTGTGACCTGCTCCGTACCTGCTGCAGTATCCTGTGCTGCGGTGGTACTGTCATCTGATTTGCCACAGCCCACAAGTAAGGATGCAGCAACTGCCGATGTCAACATGACTGTTACGAGTTTCTTCTTCATAATGTCCTCCTATTATTTATCGATAGAAAAAGTACAAAAAAAACATTCCACCGGAATGGAATGAGTTAAAAACCGCAATCAAACAGGAGGGCTGCCTCGCCTCCTTGCTGCGCCTCACCCCTGTTTACACAGTACGATCAATGACTCGTGATCCGGAATATGATTCCTGTACCAGTTCTACGGCAGGTTTCCTGGCTCATGCATCCACGCGCTGTCATCTACCTTCCCGGGATATCCCAGTGGCCAAAACTCTGCAACAACAGCACTCCGCATATACAGTGACGAGTTCGCACAGGCATCACACCTGTTTCCCTTTTAACCTCTGCAGCCTCACCGAAGCGGGTACTGCAACGGCACCGTACAACTATCTCTATCAATTTTGCAAGCATTGTAACACATCAAATCATGGTTTTCAATATAATCTGTTCATCCCCGGAAGAATGTGGAATCAGAACAGTTCAAACAGCCACTGCAGGTTGGCGGAGAATACGGAAAGCGTCGCAATGACGATCAGAAGCGACAGATGAAGCTTCCACTCCCGGACCAGCATGCCCACGAATTCCCGGATCAGTGCATTGGGCCAGAAGTACCATTTGGTCTTCGCTCCCATACCATCCACATTCATTCCCAGATCGGCCGCAAGAATGCCGGCACGGAACACATGATAGTTGGTAGTGGAAAATGCAATGACCGGATCCTCGGCATCCGGCTGCTCAGTGAGCGCCGCATTTGCCCGGATGATCTCCTGGGAAAACTTCATATTCTGAAGAGTGTTCACGGATTTTGTCTCCGGAATGATCTGCTCCTCCGGGATCCCCTGTGAGATCAGATAATTCCGGATGGCTTCGCCCTCGGGCATACACTCATCAGGCCCCTGACCGCCGGAAGGAACGAAGAATGCCTTCCGGCCTGTTTTTTCCAGCTGTGCGCGGTAGAAGGCGATGGCCCGGTCCGCACGTCCCTGAAGCAGCGGATACAAAGTTCCATCCTCCCGGATCCCGCAGCCAAGAATGATCAGATAGTCCTTGTCGAAGGCCGGCTTATGACGTCCGGCCATCTGGCAGAACAGAAATGTTGAGAACAGATGACATTCAAAGTAGAAAAAGACTGCAGCTGTAATATTTCGCACCACGACCAGGATCGTCTCCTGCGGACTATAATCCAAAGTACCCGGTGAGTTGATGAGCAGATATGCACTGACGCCAATCCCCGCCATCAGGAGTCCACTGAGCAGGATCCCCAGCATGTTTGAAAAACCGGATCCTTCCTTTCGGATCAGGGAAATGTTGCTGGCGGACAGGAAAAGACTGAAGATAAAAAGCACCGGGAAAGACAGCAGCACCAGCAGAGTCATGGAAAAGCTGGTCAGCCGGAAGAAATGTTCTCCCCGGATCTGAAGCTCCGGATGTATACGGTCATAGACTACAGCCCCGATCAGTACCAGCGACTGGATCAGGAAAAAGACGGAAAGACCGAAATCCAGGATGCACTTATAGGAAAAGAAGGCCATCCGCCGACCCTTTCGAAACCAGTAAAGCAGAAGAAGGCCTGTTGCCAGAATGGAGTCCCTGTCCCTTCCCTTATTGCTGCAGGTGAGAGTAAAGGATGTGGTTCCTTCCTTCACGGAGCGAAAGATCACATGGACAATCTCATCCTCCGTCTGATAGATCTCTGATACCTCAGCGATCCCTTCCTGTCCGAACTTCACATCAAAGGAATCAAACATTCCTCCCAGAGACCGCTTGATCTCCAGGGTTTTCATATCCTTACGCAGGATCAGAAGCATCACTGTAAGGATCCCCAGGGATACGATCAGTATCGTCAGAAATTTAACAGCAGACGAAGTTTTCTTATTACTCATAGGTTATCAATTGTTCCTTTATTTAATAATTCAGCGTATCCAGCTTCTCAACCAGCGCTTCTATCTTTGCGGTATAATGCCCCAGCATCTCCCGGTCCTTCGCTGACAGCTCCCCCTGCTTATGGATCTTATGGATCATCCGGATATAACAGAGGAGGGATGCCTTCTCTGTAACCTCAGCCAGTCTCGATGCATCCTCTGTCTTCAGATAATGCTTCAGGAAGCAGCCATAAAACTCTCCCGCCGTCTGATAGGAAAATCCCATGAAATCCTCAACCACAGAAGGATCCTCCTCCCCAAGGACTACATAGAAATAGTAGATACCGCTGATATCCACGATGGAGTGGCCTGTGGAAAGCCGGTCCATATCGATGAGAAGCGCCTCTCCGTTCTGCAGGAATACATTTCCGGTATGGAAATCTCCATGAACCAGAGTCTTTGACTCCGGAAGCGTGTCAACCAGGCGGAGACATTTTCCTGCAAGCTCCTCGCTTTCATAGGCGACGCCCCGCTTGATATAACCCTTCAGCCGGTCCGTTGCATCCGGAAAACCGTCTTTCTCTGTGACGGAGGTACTGTGAATCTGTAATGCAAGCTCTGCCATGATCTTTGCGTAATAGTCGACCTGTCCGCGATTTCTTTCCAGACATTTGGAAACCGTATCCGACTCCACCAGCTCATACATGGCGCCGTACAGCTTTCCTACCGATACGATACCGAAGGAAATAGCCGTGGGGATCCCCAGGATAAAGGCCTTCCTGCTGAGGGCGATCTCCTGCTCCACATCATGGTAGGTATTGTTCTGATTATAAACCTTTATGATCAGCTCGTCATCATACCGGTATACATCTCCCTTGGCTCCCTTGCCAAGCAGCCTGCAGCCGTCCACCGACATTTCCCTGTACTTCTTATACCGGGCTTTGTCCGAATCAAATGTACCGGGCCAGATAAAGTTGATATGCTTGATCAGCTCCTTAAATGCGCCGGTCTTGTTCAGCTGAAGCTCCACGCTCTCGGCGACGGTGCGGTAGTACCAGCGATGCTCCTCCGGATCCGTCTGATGAAGTTTGGTCCAGAGCTCCTCTCCGACCTCGGAATAGATCCGGGCCAGGGACCGGATATTCGCCAGCTTATCTGCAAGCCAAAGCATCCGAACCCCGATATCCGTACTGTTTTTCAGGATCTTCAGAGTTTCTTCCTTACGTCTTTTCCACGTTGCCCTCCGGTCTTCTCCCGGATAATCATTCTCGGACTCCGAAGCCACAAGCATGGCGACTCTCTTTCCAAATCGCTTTTCGAGCTCCATCAGGGTACCGTCGGTCTCCTCCAGGACATCATGAAGCATGCCGGCGGCGATCACCTCCTGGTCATCTGTCATGGTCGCCAGGATCTGCGCAACCTCCATGGGATGAAGGATAAAGGGAACACTCTTAAACTTGCGGACCTTTCCCTGATACATAAGCGTTGCATAAATTATGGATTCTTCCAGCAGATTCATCATGTCGTATTATACCACCTTTCACTCAAAAAAACTGATTATTATTCAGATCCCTTTTCCACCTTCTTTATCTCATCCTCGGATGCGCTCTTCAGCGAATAGGTATCAAATGCGGCATCCTTCGGAAGATTGATCTCGATGCGGCTGATCTTGTCAAGACGTACCGTTCCTTCCTTCAGCGTCACATCAAAAACATGTCCGCCTCTGGTCCTGTCCTCCGACAGAAAATGCAGATGCCACCCGGGCATGTTGATCCCATCCATATGATCCGGATAGTAAACACCCACAAGCGTTCCCCGGATATTCTCAAAAACAAAGGCTGTCTGAGTTGAATCCAGCATGGTTTTCAGCGTGACATGATGGGACCGGTAGGGTTCCTCAGACCTGGCATCCACCCGGTCAAAGACACCGTCGATCCGAACCACGTGCATGCTGTTCAGTCCGAAATGCTCTTCGATCCGTCTGGTCAGCTCCGTCCGGATGGACTGGATATCCGGCATGGACTCCAGCGGAAATGTACGGTCTCCCTTCAGCTCTGCCACCGCAGCAAAGGGAACTCCCGTCTCCGGATCCGGCTCAACCACCGAGCCGTCATGCCTTGCACGAAAACAGCGTCCGTCAAGGACGATCATTTCTCCGTTTACATCCTCAAAGGTTCCAAGGCCGGTATTCCCCTCCTTCAGAAGCTCCTTCACCGGAATCACCTTCCTTGTGTAGCCGAGGGCCAGTGCCTGAAGTGTGGATACCTGGTACATTTTGCTGTGCTCTGCCATGATGTTTTCTCTCCTTTTATTATAGAATTCAATATAGCATTTTTCATCTATATACAAATCTCATTATATCACTATATTTCGCATTCATATGTTCCATATTGGCACACTGGGTTGTTATGGAAACATGTTTCTGCTATAGTGAAGTCAGCATCACAAGGGGGGAGGCGCAAATATGGACTTTGCAGAACGACTAAAAGAGATTAGAATGAGTAAAGATCTTTCGCAGCAGCAGTTGGCAGATATGGTTTTTGTCGACCGCTCCAGTGTTGCGCGCTGGGAGTCCGGTACCCGTATGCCCGATGCCGTAATGATCGCCCGCCTTTCCAAATGTCTGGATGTCGATGTCTCGGAGCTTCTGAATGGAACCGAAGAAGACAGCGACCTTGTGGTGATCCTGGTAGATAATGAAAAAATCATTCTGAGCGGAAGCCTTCCGATTCTGAAGAAGGCAATTCCGGAAGCGTCGATCTATGGCTTCACGAAACCCTCCGAGGCCATGGAATTCGCCAGAAACACACCAGTGGATCTGGCCTTTCTGGATATCGAGATGGGCAAGCGAAGCGGCCTGACTGTCTGCAAGGATCTTTTGGATATCAATCCGAAAACAAATGTTGTGTTTCTCACCGCATACGAGGGCTATTCACTGGATGCCTGGAACACCGGAGCCAGTGGTTTTCTGATGAAGCCTCTCACCGTGGAGGCAGTTCAGAAACAGCTTCCTCTTCTGAGAAACCGGATCCGGGGTTTATCGAATGGGTAATTGGGTCGACATAGTTAATTTCACAGCAGCCGTCAGCGGTCTGATCCTTGCGATCCTGGGATGCGTTCTTAATCTGATCACTCCCTACGCAGAAACCTGGAACCGCCGTTTTTACATGGTCTTTTTCCCGACTCTGATCGCATATATCGCATGCGACATAGTCGTCCAGATCTCCCTTCTCTTTCTGGATGGGGACTTCTGGGTTCTCAGTAAATCGGCGCTTTTTTTTGAGTCCACTTTTTCTTCTCTCCTGATGCTCCTGCTTACGGTCCAGATCCTTCACTATGCAGGAGAGACAGTGAAAAAGAGTCCCGTATTTCTGACAGAGCTGATCCTCTGGTGCATCTACTTCCTGTTGCTGCTCATAACTCAGTTTACAGACTCGATCTATGTGATCTCAGACGAAAATGTGTACTCCCGCGGTCCGTTTTACTTCCTTCTGCTGATCCCGCCGGCCCTTATGACACTGGTGAATCTGGGATATGTCATCTATGAGCGGGATGTACTTTCCCGCTCGCAGATCAAGGCATTCCTCATTTTCCTGCTGATCCCGATGGTTTGTATCCTTACCCAGATGTTCTCCTACGGACTTCTGATGATCGTGATCGGTACCTCCATCGCATCCTTGTTCATGTTCGGATACCTGATGATGGATATCGCTGCGGAACAGATCCAGCAGCATGAGGAAAATGCAAAGCTGAGGACCGAATCCGCCGTACTTCAGATGCGGCCACATTTTATCTACAATACCATGACCAGCATCTACTATCTCTGTGCACAGGATCCGGAAAAAGCCCAGAAGGTTACCCTGGACTTTACCACCTATCTCCGAAAGAACTTCAGCGCCATCGCAAAGCAGGATATGATCCCCTTTGACGAGGAGCTGGTTCACACCCAGGCCTATCTTGCGGTGGAACAGGTGCGGTTTGAGGACAGCCTTCTCGTTCACTTCAATACACCTCATACCGAGTTCTGCCTTCCGCCTCTGACTCTGCAGCCTCTGGTGGAAAATGCAGTCAAATACGGGGTGGATCCGGAGAATAACGAACCACTTGAGATTACGATACTTACCAAAAAAGATGAGGATGGTACCACCATCTCCGTTCTGGACACCGGCCCCGGTCTGGAGAATTCCGAGAATTCAACCCAGCCCCACACCGCGATCCAAAATATCGAGAAACGTCTGGCGCTGATGTGCAACGGAACACTTACCTATAAAAACCGGGACTGCGGTGGAACCGAAGCAACCATATTCATCCCGGACGAAAAATGAGGAAGAGCAAAATGCCCTTCCTCATTTGCCATGTCTTTGAGCTTCTCCATGGCAGGGCGATAGAGCTGCCCAATCCTGGCTGCTGAAAGGCCCAGCATTTCACCCACCTCCCTGTTTGTTTTGGGGATGCAGTCATCCCAGCCCATTCTCAGCTTCACAATCTCTCTCTCCTTCTCAGGCAGGAAGTGGAAAAGCCTCTCCAGTCTGGACTTCATTTCTTTGTTGATGACCACCTCCTCCGGGGAGATAGAGGAATCAGGGATCATTTCTCTCCTGCTCTCATCAGAGCCCTCACAGACAGGCTCATCCAGATAGACAGGTGATGTCCTCTGAACATCAAAGAGAAGGATGTCTCTGATAGTAGCCAGAGGAAGAGCCTTCTTTCTGTTTTTGTTGAACTCAGCTGCAATGAGAAGGAGTCTCTTCTCCAGATCAGGCTCCTTTGCCTGATACATCTCATTCAGCCTCTGGATCTGAGTCAGCTCCTTCTCTGCCCAGGCCTTCATGGCAAAGGTATGACCACAGCGGTCAATCTCCTTTCGGATGGCTCCAAAGACATACTTCTCTGCAAAGATATGGAAGCTTACCTTCTGAGAAGGATCATAGTTTTCCAGGGCCCTCATCAGGCCATCCTCACAGATTGCTGCAATGATGAGATCCTCAGCACTAAGGGCTGGGCCTGTATAAGGAATGTTTCTGCTAACCTGCTTGGCAATAAGCCTTTTGCACTTGTCCAAATCCACATAGGGCTTCTTAAAGTCATCTACATTGTCAAGAATCTCATTGATCATAGCTACATGAGTGTAATCAAAATCTTTCATGTTAAGTTCCTCCTTTTGATTGGAAATATTATTTGAAATATACCTGTTACCTTGGTTACATTTTGTAATTTCATTTTGAAATTGCGGCTTTCGTTGCTTTCGCCACTGCCTACATACATATATTGGGCGACCGCGCAGAAAAAACGAAAGCATTTTTCTAAACATTTTTCATTATTATTTTGCGTTTGTTGTTGCCTCCAATTCCGTATTTGAAATTGTGAAACTGAGTATATCACTTTTGTTTCGTATTGTAAACTGATTTTTTCTTAAAACTGTGATTTTTTTGTGAATCAAAAAAGACCCTGCGAAACGCAAAGTCTCCTCCAGGCTCCTCTTTCACCCAATCTTTTCTTTTCTATATAGGATCCTGATTTTATTTTTTTGGGAATGTACAATATGCACAATTAAGATTGTAGGTTATTTTGAATTGTTCCGGTAATATTTCTCTTGAAAATATGAATTGATTCAGATATAATGTGAACGAAATATGAACAGAATGAAAACAATATACTAACATTGCGTGTTTTATTTGTGAAATTGAACGACTTTTAAACGAAATATGAACATACGTATTCAGAAGGGAGTAAAACATGCGCCTAAACAACATGCTCAACCGTAAAAAAACACACGACGATAAAGGTTTCAGTTTAGTTGAAATCATCATCGTCATCGCCATCATGGGTATCCTGGCCGTAGCCATCACCATGGGTGTTCTCGGATATCTGGAAAAAGCAAGACTTGCCATGGATGTTCATAATGCCAGTATGATCAAGAATGCCATCAATACACATCCCTTCCCCAGCGATTTCCAGGGAAGAGAAGTTGCATATACGGATCCGAAGACCGGTGAGAGCGAGTCGTACAAAAGAGGATGGGTCTATGTAGACCACGAGGAGATCCGTTGCTCTGATCCCAGTACAGCCCTTGCTCTGATCGAAGCAGGTCTTGTGTATGTAAGCCCCGCCACCGAAAGAAATATCAGGGACTGCGAGGAATATGGATATAAGTGGTTCCCGCCGGGACCGGATCATGATTATATCCGCAGAAGTGCCATCGATGAATATGTATTCTATAATGATCTGACCGCAAAGGCAAGAACCACTTGGAACACATATCAGCTGGATGTTTATATCGATGATGCAGGCGAACTCCATCTCGGAGGAAGCGCCTCCAATCAGGAAAGAACCGGAGGACATTCCAAGGATGAAGAGTCCGCAAAGATCTTTGCAAAGCGTGTTGGTCTGGATGATTCTCTGACCACACCCATCGGTGAACAGCATTCAAAGTAACTAACTACCCTGCCCCCAAAACATGCCTCTCTCTAATCAGAGGAAAACAGCGGAGACACTATAAACTGTCCCCGCTGTTTTTTCATCTACACCGTTCTATGCTTCCGGCTCCTTGTAGATCACCCGGTTTCTTCCGGACTCCTTTGCGATATACAGGAAGCCGTCGGCAATACTGATATTGTCCTCGATGCTCATTTCCTTGTCGAACTGACGGCATCCGAAGCTCATGGTAACATTGATGATGGTTCCCTCTGCATCGCAGGGCGTCTGCTGGATGGTCTCGCGGATCTTCTCCGCCTTCTCTATACACTGCTCCAGCGTGGTATCCGTCATGATCATGATGAACTCCTCACCGCCCCAGCGATATACGCAGTCATTCTCGGTGCAGGCTGCAGCCATGGTCTCGGCAACCGTGGAAAGCACCACATCTCCTGCGTTATGTCCGTAGGTATCATTTACCCGCTTAAACTTATCGATATCGGAGATATACATACTGATGGGCCGTCCCGCCTCCAGAAGCTTGCTGTACTTCCGGGCAAAATCGCTGTAGAAGCCCATACGATTCTTCTGCTTGGTGAGCTTGTCGTGGTGGGAATCCTCCAGGAAGGTCTCGGACTCCAGCGCGATCCCGCAGATCAGCGCCGCCAGAGACAACTTCCGTACATCCTCCACCTCATCAAATCCACCATCACCGTTCTTATTGATGATCTGGAAGGCACCGATGAAATCTCCATAGATATTGGCTACCGGCATGACCAGTACGGACTTTGTCACATAACCGGTCTTCTTGTCCACCGCAGAATTGAAGTTCGGGTCGTTATAGGGATCATTGGTCACCACCACCCGCTTCTCCATCAGCGCCTTGCCAACAAGCCCTGTGTTATCCGGGATCACGATCCGGTCAACTCCGGTTGCCGAAGTTGTCCACAGCTGCTTCTTTCTTCTGTCCCATTTCCAGAAACTGGCCCGGTCGGAATCCGTCATGGTCCGTCCCAGCTCCGTCAAATAGGCGAACAGCGTGGCGTGGTCATTCTCCTTGTTACTGCACATTTCCCGATACAGCTTGTCGCTGATGTCAAAAATGTTCGTTAAGATCTTTCCGCTTTCCTGTACATCTTTTTCCTGCATATTATTATCCTGCATATTATTATTCTGCATATCCTTCTCCCCCTGTTTCTCGTCTCCCGCCAGCGGCGCCGGCAAAAAGCCCGTTCCTTCCACCTGTTTCATGATGGCTTCTTCGTCATCCAGGTGCATGAGATACACCTGAATGTTTTTTTCTTTGAAGTATGTCTCCAGCTCCAGCAGCTTTTTCACCGGAAAATGTACCGGCGACTCCATACTCGCTGTCTCTGTATACAGCACCGAACCCTCCGTAAGATACGGAAGAAACGGTTCCAGTGTGTTGCTGTCTCCGGTATAGATCACATTTTTACCGTCCAGCGTGAGCTGATACCCAAAGCATCTCCCGGAAAGCTCCGGTGCATGCTGAGTCAGGATCGGCCGCACCAGCCACGGACAGGCCGGGAGCTCCGGATCACTGTCATCTACACCATCTGCACGATCTACAGCCTTCATCAGCTCCTCAGCTGAAAACAGTCGATATCCCGCGGGTGCACAGCCCTCCAGCCGTTCGAGAAGATACTTCAGATCCTCCCGGACCTCTTCCGAGGGTGCGATCACCGTTACCGGAACATGAAGTACATAAAACGCATAATGGATCAGCATGGGGATTCCGCCGGTGTGATCTCCATGGGTATGTGTGACCAGAATCGTGATCTCCCGGATCTCCTCTCCGAAGCCCAGGAGCCCCGTCTTCTTCACCTCATGAAATCCGTACATGGCACAATCCATCAGGATCAACCTGTGATCCTGCACAAAGTATGCGCAGTTCTGATCCTCCCGGAATGCAGAACCCCGTCCAAAGAATCGTAACATTTACCTACTCCTCCCCGTCAACACCGAGAACTTCAAATACATTGACCCCGTTGCTCTTACCCTTCAGGGGGATCACGCCGATCTCATTCACCCGGATCCTGCCCTTCAGTCTTTCATAGAGCACATCACTGATCAGCACCTGTCCCTTCTTGGCATTCGCCTCCAGACGGGCCGAGGTATTTACCGTATCACCGATGGCAGTGTAGTCCATGCGGACGTCGCAGCCCACATTTCCCACAACGGCAGGTCCGCAGTGCACGCCCACACCGAAGCCCACGCTCCGTCCGTACTTCTCGAAGAGAACCTTCTCCAGTTCCTCTCCGCCCTTCACGATATCCATCGCCGCGCACACGGCCTTATACTCATAATCCGGAAGATCAAAGGGTGCGTTGAACACCGCCATGGTAGCATCTCCCACGAATTTATCCAGGGTTCCCAGATTGTCAAAGATGGACTTGGTGGTCAGGGCCAGATACTCATTAAGGATCGCCACCACCTGCTCGGGCTCCAGAGCCTCGGACATGGTGGTAAATCCGCGGATATCCACAAAAAGTACCGCGATATCCCGATTCTCACCTCCCAGCTTGATGGAGAAATCACCCTGCTTCGAGATCTCCTCCACGATCTGCGGAGCCACGTACTTCTTAAAGGCATTCATCACTTTTCTCTTATGGGCCTGCTCCAGGATGTAGCCGATGGCAAGCGAATAGATAAAGGAGATCACTAAAGCCAGCGGGAAGTAAATGATACTGAAGGCCGTCCCTCCGTTATTCAGAAGAACGCAGACCGTAACCTCCCCTGCAATGGCCAGCACCAGAAGGATCAGGGACTGCCATACCTTCAGCTTTCGGAAGAGGATGTGCAGGATCATGGCCAGAACCGCCGTGATCAGACCGAAGAGATAGGGACTTCCCATCACCGCGAAGCGGTCCTGCTGATAGGACTGGAGCGCATTTGCATGGATCTCCACTCCGTACATATTACTGCTTCCACCGTTCGGCACCTCGAAGCTGTCCTGAAGTCCCGCTGCATAGGCACCTACAAAGACAACGCAGTCCTTAAAGACTCTGGGGTCGATCTTGCCGTTTAGAACATCCACCAGAGAAACACATTCATAATCTCCGGGCCTTCCGGAATAGTTGATGGCGCTGCGTCCGAACTTGTCTGACGGTGCCTCCACCGGGGTCTCCCCCTTCACGCTGCACCAGGTCTCATACACAACCTTCGCAAAGGATGGATATGCGGTCCCCTGATAATCCTGGGTTGTCAGCACATGGCGGACAACGCCGTCGGAGTCCTGCGCCACATTGCTGAAGCCGATGGCTGCCGCTTCCTTCAGAGCATCGTAGGGATTGTCCACTCCCACCACCGGATCGACCATCACACCGTCATCATTCAGCTCGGCTTTTCCTTTGTAGAGAAGCTGGTTGACGGTCACTATATTTCCGCCTTCCTTCGCAGCTGCTGCCAGCTCCGCATCTCCTTCGTCCACCTCTCCCGAGAACTGGATATCGAAGGCGATGACCGAAGGACGGGTTTCCCCGCTCTGATCCAGGATACGGATCAGTTCCGCGTACCGGGAGCGTGACCAGGTCTGGATCGGTCCCAGCTCCATCAGTGTTTTTTCATCAATGCCGATGATCTTGATCTTGCTGTCAATCCCCCGGGGGATCTGATACAGCTTATCGCGCACCATATAGTCCAGCGACGACAGCAGGTGTGCTGCCGTCATAAAAAACACCAGCACACCCAGAATGATCGCTTCAATTATTATTTTGATCGTTTTTTTCATGTTCCTGCCCCACTATTGCAGTTTTGAGAAGGTTCCTTCTTCATCCTGTTTTACATAGAACCTGATATTGCCGTTATAAATGGTCTTCTCGCCTCCGAAGGTCCATCTGCCTCCGCTCAGCTCGTAGCGGTTTCCGGCCTGAAGGAGCACGCGGGTTCCCTCAGGGATCGTCGGCGACTTCATCCACTCAGCCATGAACAGGATGGTCTTTTTAAATACATTTCCGGCATCATCCTCGGCCTCGATCTCGATGACCTGGCCTCCCAGGTTCGTCTCAAAGGCAAAATGTGCTCTGTTATCCGTGAAATTAACATCATTTCCGTTTACCTTCACGGATTTCAAATGCTCATCCATGATATCGAAGATCAGTTTATTTGCATAGATCGGTCCTGTGGAAGGAAGCTCATTTCCGTCCCCGTCGCGGAAGCCGCCGTCCAGCGTCGGCATATCCGGATCATGCTTTACCGCGCGGATCGGGATCGCGTTTGTCATGGCGCCATCCGAGGCTCTTTTCAGGTATACACTGGTCTTTGTCTTATCGTAGGGCAGTGACTTCTCATAGGTATCGCCCAGGCTGTAGGAGATTCCGTAGCCCTCAGGTGCACTGATGGTAACATCTCCGGTGTAGTAATCCGCATTTCCCATAACGCCGCTGATAGTATAGGCATTTACAGGCGCCGGAAGATATACGATGGAGAAGATCCAGCTTCCCTTGAAGCCCTTATACTTATCATTGCCCTTCACGTCATAAAGTGCCCGATAGGTTCCCACATCCGTGGGCTTTTTCTTGAACCAGCCTGAATCCGAATTCACATCACTGAAGGAGATGGGATCCACATTTACGCCAGCCTCCGGGCCTTCCTTTACCTTTACAGTCAGGGAATAGTTGGTACCGTAGTAGAAGTAGTTATAGTTCCAGTCAAGGACTACAGACTTATCGTCCGGGTCATCTTCCGAATGTTCTGTCTTCTCTTCGGTCGGCTTCTCGGTCGGTTCCTCCGTCGGATCTTCTGTCGGATCTTCCGTCGGATCTTCTGTGGGTTCCTCCGTAGGCTCCTCCGTCTTCTTCTCCTTTTCCTGGATCTCAAACTGCGAAGAAGCTGTGATTGCCTTATAGTTCTCCGTCTCCGGAAGGGAAACCTTTATGTCATAGATTCCCGCCTTCGTCGGCTTTGTGGTAGTATACTCCGACGCATCCGCATCCTCAGACTTATACAGAATTTCCGCATATTCCTCACCGTCCGAGTCAGTTGTAAGCTTTACCTTAAATGCTTTCCCTTCTTTCACCGGATCCACGGTGATGGAGAGCTTCGGCGTGATCTTCTGAATGGTGAAGCTGCCGGTGCAGGTATCTGCCAGATAGCCTGCGGATGCAGCAACGGTTCCCTCCACCTCATAATCACCTGCCGCTGTGGGCTTTTCAGTGGTATAGGTGTCATCATCTGCGCCTGCCTTCTTATAACGGATCTCCTTCGTTCCGTCAGAATCCGTAACAATGCTCACGCTGTATTCGTCACCGATGGTTATCTTGGAAGGTGTCACCTTGATCTTGGAGGTGGGCGCCTTCTTATTGATGGTGAAGGTCGTCGTCGCAGACGCCTTCTCATAGTTGCCGGTTGCAGCAACCGTTCCACGCGCCACGTAGGTCCCTACATTTACGGGCTTTTCCGTGGTATAGGTGGAGTCGTCCGCCCCATCCTCCTTATACTCGATGGTCTTTGCACCGTTCGAGACTGTTGTAATGGTAGCTGTAAAGGTATCGCCATACTCCAGGGGGATCGGTGTAACTGCAAGACTGATGTCCGGTGTCTTCTTGCCGATGGTATATGTGGTCGTGCAGCTGTCTGCCGTATAGTTCGTTCCCTCTGCGATGGTTCCACGTGCCACATAGGTTCCGGCCGCCGTGGGCTTTGTAGTGCTGAAGCTCGTGTCCGCAGCGCCATCCAGCTTATACTCGATGGTCTTCTTGCCATCGGCATCCGTGGAAATGGAAACTGAGTAGGCATCCCCATAAGTGATGGTCGCCGGGCTTACCGAGATCGTAGAGGTCGGTGTCTTCTTCCCGATGGAGAAGGTTGCCGTGCAGGTATCTGCCGCAAATGTATCCGATGCTGCGATTTTCCCGCGTACTACATAATCTCCCGCTGCCGTGGGCTTGGTTTCCGTAAAAGTGGAGTCGGCCGCTCCGTCCTTCTTATATTCAATGGTCTTTGTTCCATTTGAATCCGTACTGATGGTGACCGTGTAGGTATCCCCGTAGGTGATGGTGGCCGGACTCACCGAAATGCTGGAGGTAGCAGCCTTCTTTCCGATGGAGAAGGTAGCAGTGCAGGTATCTGCCTTATAGGTGTCTGATGCAGCGATGGTTCCACGTACCACATAGTCTCCCGGCATGGTGGGCTTTGTAGTGTCATAGGTGGAATCGTCCGCTCCGTCCTCCTTGTACTCGATGGTCTTTGTTCCATTCGAATCCGTACTGATGGTAGCTGTGTAACTGTCTCCGTACTTAATACTTTTCGGCGTTACCGAAATACTTGAAGTCGGCGTCAGCTTCCCGATGGAGAAGGTGGTGTTGCAGCTGTCCTCCGCATAGTTCGTTCCCTCTGCGATGGTTCCCCGTGCCACATAGTCTCCCGGCAGGGTGGGCTTGGTCGTGTCATAGGTGGAGTCGTCCGCTCCATCCTCCTTATACTCGATGGTCTTTGCACCATCCGAATCCGTATCAATGGTGGCTGTGTAGCTGTCCCCATACAGGATGGTTGCGGGACTTACCGAGATCGTGGATGTCGGTGCCTTCTTCTTGATGGTAAAGGTCGCCGTACAGCTATCTGCCTCATATGTTGCAGATTCTGCGATGGTTCCACGTACTACATAATCTCCCGCATCCGTGGGCTTGGTCGTGTCATAGGTGGAGTCATCCGCTCCGTCCTTCTTATACTCGATGGTCTTCGTTCCATTCGAATCCGTACTGATGGTCGCTGTGTAGGTATCCCCATAGGTGATGGTGGCCGGACTAATCGCAATGCTGGAGGTCGGCGTCAGCTTCCCGATGGAGAAGGTTGTGGTGCAGGTATCCGCCTCAAAATTTGATGTTCCTGCAATGGTTCCACGTACCACGTACTCTCCCGGCAGGGTGGGCTTTTCCAGGCTGTAGGTGGAATCGTCCGCTCCGTCCTCCTTGTACTCGATGGTCTTCGCACCTGTCGAGTCCGTAGAAATGGTTGCAGTATAAGTATCCCCATACAGGATCGTAGCCGGGCTTACCGAGATCGTAGAGGTCGGCGCCTTCTTCTCGATGGTAAAGGTCGTCGTACAGGTATCCGCCGCAAATGTAGCCGATGCCGCGATCGTTCCCCGTGCCACATAGGTTCCCGCTGCCGTGGGCTGCTCCGTATCGTAGGTGTCGTCATCCGCACCATCCATCTTGTACTCGATGGTCTTTGTTCCATCCGAATCCGTATCGATGGTCGCAGTGTAGGTATCACCGTAGGTGATGGTGGCCGGACTTACCGAGATGCTGGAGGTTGCAGCCTTCTTCCCGATGGAGAAGGTGGCAGTGCAGGTGTCTGCTTCATAGCTTTCCGTCTCAGTAACAGTTCCCCGTACCACATAATCTCCCACTGCAGTGGGCTTTGTAATGTCATAGGTGGAATCGTCCGCTCCGTCCTCCTTATACTCGATGGTCTTCGTTCCAGTCGAGTCCGTACTGATGGATACAGTGTAGCTGTCTCCGTACTTAATGCTTTCCGGCGTTATCACAATGCTTGCTTCCGCATTCAGCTTCTTGATCTGAAATACGGCCGGTTCGGTGTAGTGCTCTGCATAATTCGTGGTTCCTCCCACCAGGGCACGTACATGATAGTACCCTGCCGCTGTGGGAACCGTGGTGGAATAGGCCGAAGGCTCATCATCCATCGGCTTATAATAAAATGTAAAGTCGGTACTGTCAGAAGTCGTTGTTACCTTGGGATCCGGTGTCTCTCCTATCGTGATAGAAGCACAGACGACAGAAGACTCCGGCGTTGCCGGAAGGATGGAGAAATCCGTTCCCTCTGTATAGTGCTCTGCAAAATGTTCCGTCTCGCCTACCAGGGCGCGCACCGTATAATCTCCGGCATCTGTCGGCACTGTGGTGGAATAGGCCGAAGGCTCATCCGACGCCTTTTTGTAATAGAATGTAAACTCTGTACTGTCAGAATCCGTTTCCACCTCAGGATCCGGAGTTTCCCCATAGTAGATATCCTCACAGCTTACGGTAGATGAGGGGGAATCATTTTTCACAATGGCATAGTCCCACTCCATCTCATAGGCATCATAATCATCGGTTTCTGCAACCGTTGCACATACACGGTATTCACCGATCTCCGTCGGCTTCTCCGTAAGATCCGTAATATGGTCACCGTTCACCGACTGGTAGGTGATCACCGGTGTAGCCGTTGAATTCGTATCTACGTCAGGCTCATAGTCTGTTCCGTAAGGAATCTCATCATCCATGGTAATGGTCAGCGTGGGGATTGCCTTATATAACTGAGTGAAGGAACGGGAGTAGGTATTGCCTGCCAGGTCCGTCGCCTCGATGTGACGATAGGCCGGAGCGCCCTTCTCAACCGTAAGGGTTATCTCTGCGGTCGGTGTATCCCCATCCGTATCAATGTCAAAGGATTCTCCGTCGATCTTCACCGACTCCAGATATCTGTCCTGAATGAGAACATTTAACTCCCTGGCAATGATCTCTGCATCCTCTGTAAGCGCGACCTCATTATCGTCCTGATCCGTCACATCACAGGTGGGCGGATCCGCGTCATACTTGATAAATTCGAACCGGGAGCCCTTTCGGATCAGAAGCTCATTCAGATACATATACATCGGATCTTCCGGATCATCCTCATCTGCTACCATATAGATCAGGTGGGTCGTATAGCCAAACACCTCCTGTTCCTCATTCCATTCCATGCTGTCGGGACCGTCGCCGGTTGCGACATAGGTGACGGACTGTCCCCACTCACTATCTCCGTAACCTGCTTTGATCTTATATCCCGTCGGAGCCGTAACCGTAATAGCCTTCGTGAAGTAGATGTCCACGGTATCCGATTCAATCCCGGGATAATCTGTATTCTTTACAGTATGCGGACCTGAGAGGCCGGACACGGAAAGCATATTGTAGTAATCGGACTCCTGATCCGCGCTGAGGGTAAATGTCCAGCTTTTCGTGTTCCCCGCATAGTCCTCCGCCTGGATATTCACCGTCTGAGGAGTTCCCGACTGCGGTTCAAGCGTAAATGTGGCCACCGGCATTTCATAGTCATCCTCTGTGATCTCCGCCGCAGATCCGTTTACGGTGACCGACTTCAGGTCGGAATCCGTAACCGTAAGCTCCACCGTATGCCCCGCATAAACCGTTCCGCCGTCGACGATGGAAAGCTCTTTCTCCGTTCCCGTATTTATGCCTGAAATCGTCGGTGCCCCGTCATCATATCTAAGGCTGCTTATGCTATAGCCTGCATCCTCGATCAGGCTGAATACCGCATAGTAATAGTCATCCGGATAAATGGTACCATCCGGACCCTTCACCCAGATGGGCAGGTTCTCATTTGTGATCTGCCGTGTGGTTCCAGTCCAGCCCAAATCATCCGCTGTGAAGGAATGACTTCCTTCCTCCCAGACAGCGCCATCATCCGAACCGTCCAGAGAGATGGAATAGCCATCCGGCACTCCCACGGTGATGGTATTAAAATATCTCACAGATGCGGTCCCCGGAAAGTATCCGGCGAGTCCGAGTCTCGACTCTCCGATGCCCGTAATGGTGAAGCTCGGCCCATCGCTTCCTCCTGCCGCACGGCTCGGAATACTCCTGGTAAAGCATACGGAAAGAACAAGTGCAATTGACATCAGCACGCACCCGACTCTCTTCCCGAAGGTTATGCCCTTTCTCCGTTTATTATCTTCCATACAGAACCTCCAAACTACTTCCATTCAATGGTGATGTCTTCATTTACGGGCTGTGAGAAATCATAACTCCAGCTGCCGGTGGGCGACGGCACAAGGGTGGGTTCCTGGATCTTCTCACCCTTCTTCACCGTCTGTGTACCGAACACCTGTCCCTGATACGTAAATGTAACAACTACCGTGCTCTGTAAGTATTCCTCTACCTGTTCCTTTGTCAGGGATACATCCCTGCCATCTTCGATTGCCTGCTTGATCAGATTCAGGATCTTCTCCGGAAGTGTCGTATAATCGATATCCGTCGGCGGTGATACATAGTCCGTGGTCTTGTCATCCTCGTAGATCAGGACTTCCTTACCCTTTTCGATGGTAACCGCCGTATCCGAGATACTTCCATCCTTATAGATCAGGTGTGTCTCCACAGCTCCCTGGAATACGGAAACCCTGGTGTACTTCACACCGTTCTCCTCATAAACCTCAACACGGAACATGGTTCCACGAACCGACATGGTTGCGTTCGGTGAGGTCACATCATAGGACGATCCCTCGGACAGCTTGCTCTGAATATCATTGGTGATGGCACCCTCCATCAGCTCGATGGTGGTCTTGCTCTTCTCACTGGTACCCTCAGCAAGCAGCTTCAGCTTCGTGTGCTCCTCGAGATAGATATACTTATCCTCGTCCGCCTTCAGCACGAGATTTCCGGTGTCGAGGGAGACCACATCTCCGGACTCCAGCACCATATTCTCGTAGGGCTCCATCTCTCCCAGGTCTCCGCGGATGATGGAGGATCTGCCGGAATACTCGAATACCTTCAGCAGCCGATATCCCTTATCCGTAAAGAACAGGAAGATCACGACGCCTATAATGGCCAGAAGAGCCACAACGCCGATACAGATTAGAATTAATTTCTTTTTTTTCATACCAAAAAAACCATCCCTTATCGATTGATCGATAGTGTGTGTCTTCCGTTCCCCACAACAAGACATACACCATATAATTATCTCATACTCAGAGCAGAAAGTCGATAAAAACAACAAATAATTAGTAGGAAAAATCGCATAAATCTGAAAAAGGACGATTCTGAACATCAATCTGTGTCCAAAATCGTCCTTGACCTTAAATTACAATCTTAAATTATATGTATTTGTCTCAGGCGTCCGTTCTTCTTACTGAGCCGGCTCTACGCCTGCTTCGCCCTCAGCACCTTCTGCGCCTGCTTCGCCTTCGCCACCTTCGACAGCCTCGCCGCCCTCAGCGCCTTCGCCGCCTTCTACGGCCTCGCCGCCCTCAGCGCCTTCGCCGCCTTCAGCACCTTCGCCGCCTGCTGCAGCTGTGCTTGCTTCGCTGGAAGCCTCAGAAGAAGGTGTGTCTGACGATAAAGCTCCGTCCATGTATTGCTTCAGGAGATCAAACTCATCCTTCAGCTTATCCATGTTTGCATCCACTTCATTCTTTGCATAAATGATCACGCCGACAATTCCGCCGGATCCAAGCTTATCAATACTCTTCTCGAGGATCGGGAAGTGACTTACACCGTAATCCTCCATCTTAGTCTTGAGCTTCTTTGTTGCAACATTCATTCCTGCGATCATAAGTGCTGCGATCAGGATACCGATACCGGCGCATACAAATCCTGCAACTCTCTTCCTCTGCCCATCCTCTGCCAGCTTCTTATTCTTCAGAATAGCAAATACGATCGCCAGCACACCGAGTACTGTCGGGATCGCGAAGCCAATCCATCCGAAAAGAATGGGGAGGAATAAGCCGGTGATGATCGCCAAAATTCCAAATAAAAGTGCCATGTTACTGCTCTCCTTTACCAAAAAGATTTTTTTTAACACGGGGCATTATAACACAAAATTTTCATTTGGAACAGTTTTTTTATAATTTTATGTATTTTCAACTTCCGGATCCCGGTCCCTGAGTATTCTCTCCACAACCTCCAGATCCGCCGGCAGCCAGTCCACCGCGTTGGGCAGATCCTCATTCAGCTCCAGCCATTTCGCCGCTTCATGCTCCGTCAGCGTCAGCTCTCCGCTGATGACAGAACACCAGAACACATACATGGTCAGATGAAATGTGGGGTAGTCCGTTTCAACCTTCATAATGGGATCTCCCACCTGGATCTCCGTCAGCAGCTCCTCACGGATCTCTCTCGCCAGCGTCTCCTGCGGAGTCTCACCCGGTTCCAGCTTTCCGCCGGGGAACTCCCACTTGTCCTTAAACTCTCCGTACCCACGCTGGGTTGCAAATATTTTATTCTCATGGCGGATCACCGCCGCTGCAACTTCTATATGCTTCATCCGCGTACACGCCTATCCTGATCACCAAATCTGATCACTGAATCTTTTCACCCAGAGTAATGGTTCCTCCGGACACCTTGTCTCCATCAGAGAAGTTCTTGATAGACGGCTTTCCTCCGCTGACCACAAGATCAAATGTGAATGTCTCCGGCCTCTTTGTGGCCATTCCCGAGCAGCTGAGTTTGCTTCCCTTCCACTTGCCATGGCAGATCAGACCCTGTACAAAGAAGGGACTGTCACCCACCGAATCCTGATAATTCTTCAATGTTACCACGCTTCGGTCAGCACGGATCAGAGATACCGTTGTATCATCTCCATCTACGCGGATCTCCACATACTTCACGTCGATCCCCTTGCTTGCGGTTGCCTTATAGCGTCCGTTCAGACCTTCATGTCCCTTATCGTTTGCCGAATAGATGGTCTTGGAGTCGATAAACGCCTTTACCTTCGTCATATTTATCTTCGGGATCGGTGCATGCTTCTCCAGGGTTCCAGCTTCTGCGTCAATGAACATCATCTTATTCTGCACATTGAAGGATTCCATGGTGTCCAGTACATTTCCCTTCACGGTTTTGGAAGATGCATCCAGAACAATAACGGGACTGTAGAAGTCTGCGAGATCCTTGATCTTACCGTCAGAATGAATGGTACATCTTGCCCGCACGAGATAGATCTCGGGCATACCATTGTTGTCAAAGTCCTCCATGGCCATATACCAGGGCAGGTACTGAGTGTAATCGTCTGAATTGGGATCACCCTTCACTGCCAGAAGTTTGTTCTTCACGATATAATCGTAGTATGCCTTCCGCCAGTTATATGCCTTCTTCTCGCAGGCGCCTGTGGAGCCCACATACCAGTTTCCAACCCATTTGTTGGTGACCCGATAACCGCTCTTATCAAAGTAGAAGGAATTTCCGTTGATGGTCAGCCACCGATTCTTCGGATACCACCCCGTTGAATCCTGGAACCAGTATCCCTTGGCGTTCTTCATCCACTTGCCGCCACTGTTCTTCTTGTTCATGGCACCGTTCTTTTCCAGCCAGTAGCCGTCGCGATATGCCCCTGCTTCCATCACGCCGCTGTCCAGGAAATAGTAATACTTCCGGGCGATCCGCTTCCAGCCCGTGGCCATGCAGCCGGATACCGGATCCGTGTAATAATACTTGGAGCCTTCCTTGATCCATCCTGTCTGCATATAGCCCTTCTTGTCGAAGTAGTACCACTTCTTACCGATCTTGGCCCATCCGTTTTTCGGAAATGTTCCGTCTGAGTAGGAATACCAATAGCCCTTGGCGTCCTTTTTCCATTTTCCGCTCTTAGCTTCTGCGGTCAGCCCGTTAAAGGAAAATGTAAAGATCGCAACAAGAACTGCGGTGATAAAAACCAGTCTCAAACCCTTCTTCATCTCATGTTCCTCCCTGGAATGAAAAATCAGGAATCGGAGGCTTATTATTCCTCCGATCCTCTGCTGTGTCTGTTTTTGATTATGCCTCCGCCTTCCACAGACCATGAAGGTTGCAGTACTCATAAGCCGCGATCACCGGCTCTGCCGACTGGAACACTGCCACCGGCTTCTCACCCGGCTTCAGGACCTTCTTCTGATATCCTGTGGCTGTCTCGATAATGATCCACTGAATAAAATGTGCCTCCATCATGGGATGCTCTACAGATCCCACGGTAACTGTTACCTCACTTCCGGATGTTTCGATCACCGGCACATGCTTCTCATTTGCCGCATCCGTGGTGTTCGGGATCAGCTCCTCGCCAACCGTAAGTCCGTCACCGATCACGATCTGGTCATCAATCTTGTAAAACTTCATTTTCCCTGTCCCTCCTTCTAAATATACTTTTCAAATTTACTTTTCAAATTCACTTTTCTGCTACTCACCCAAAAGCGGCTGTCTGTGGTCAAACAGCGTCAGGTTGATGATGAAGATATCATAGATCTCATGCTCCAGAAAATAGGAAATGATAAGATCAAACTTGTTGATATAGGAGATGCGGAAACCTGACCGTTTCATCAGATCCAGCCCCTCCGTCGGACTCAGCCGGAGCGCAAATACAAATGCGGCAACCGTCATCTTCTTCGGATCCTGGGTGGTTCGGTTCTTCACATTCTCAAATGTGGCAGCGCCTACATTTGCCCGTCTGTACACCTCTGTCTCCGTAAAGCCCTTCTTCTCGATCCACCACAGGATCGCATCCTGCCATGCCATACCCTTGGGAGGCCGTCCCTCTTCCGGAAGCTCAGCTCCCGATTTTTCCAGAACCTCCGGTGTTTCTCCTGCAGCCATCCTCTCATTCACATACGCATCCACGTCCGCAAAAACATCTCCGGACAGTACAAATGCTTCTGAATCATAGACCACCAGGATGATCTTCATTTCATGCTCCTTCAGAAACTCCGAGATCACAGTCACTGCGATCTTCAGTGCCTCCGGCCGCGGGAACCCGCAGACCCCGGTTGCGATCAGGGGAAATGAAACGCTCTGGCAGTCAAGCTCCAGCGCAACATCAAGGCAGCTTTGATAGCAGGTGCGAAGTGCCTCCGCCTCTCCATGCGTCCCGTCGATCCACTCCGGTCCGACGGTATGGATCACGTATTTCGCCGGCAGGGCAAATGCCGGTGTCGGTGCTGCCTGTCCTACATTCAGCTTCCCGATCCGCTCCCGTTCTGCCAGCAGATACTCGGCGCCTGCCGCTTCATAGACCGCGCGATCGGTTCCTTCTGCGTAGGTAGGCTCCGGGTTCGCCGTATTTACAATGGCGTCCGCCTTCACCTTCGTTATATCATTTCTCACTATTCGAAATGCCATAGGATCATTCCCCTCTGTTTAATCTGTCCGTCCTTTCGGTCCTTCTACTCGTTCTTTGATTCTTCGCTCTGTGGCTCATCCTTCTCCGGCTCATCTACCACAAGCGTAGCCGATCCGTAAGCCTTCAGCGGTTTTCCGTTCTCGTCCTTCTCCAGCGTATAGCGAACATGGAACGGAATCCGTCCCACGGTCAGGGGAACGATGGCCTCGAAGTACTCCTCGCCCTGTTCCATCCTGCGATGCCAGTCCCGGTACTCGTCCGCGAATTCCGGCGGGAAGATACCCTGCTCAATGGCCGGCTCCGGATAATTCTTAAGCAGCGGCGGGAATCCCAGATCCCGCATGCAGCGGAAGCAGGGACGCATCTCCTTTGTGGCGATGGTATACTCCCATGCGTAAATATTCGCCTGCTCAAAAGCGGTTTTGTATCTGCCTTCATCTGCAGAAACCTGCAACATTTTTTTCTTTTCCTTCGTAACATTCTGGATCATGGCATAGAAGAGATAATCATCGGACGCTTCTCCGATCACACGGAGCGACGAACGGATACAGATATGATCCTCTCCGCAGCAATCCGAGACCATGGTCCTCCATGTCTCACAGGTTTCTTCATCTCCGAATTCAATGGCCCGCTTCATGGCCCTGATATAGATTTCTTTATTCTCTTCATCAAACTGAACCCAGGGATCATCTCCCACCAGATCCTGCTCATTCAGATTCATGCCCAGCTCACGGACGTACTTCCGATTCACGCGAACCAGACTGAGCTCATTCGTCATCTTTTTAAAGGTGAAAATAGCAGCACCGCCCACAAAGTTGTTGAAAATAAGGGTCTCCATGGAATTGGGGTCCCAGAATTTTCCGGCATCCAGGGTTTTGATCAGGTGCATGCCCGGTGTCAGCGGTTCATGTTCCAGCTGATTCATCTTCTCGAGGAATTCCTCTTCGGGAAGCGGCCTGTAATAGAGGTAGCCCTGGATATAATTACATCCGGTACTCTTCATGTAGTCCGCCTGCTCCATGGTCTCCACGCCCTCTGCGATGACCGGCGTGTTCAGCCACTTGGTCATCTGAACGATGGAGCTGAGAATAGTTCCTCCGCGTCCGCCGATATCTCCGGCAAGGAACGCCATGTCCAGCTTGATGACATCCACATCCAGATCCTTCAGGATGTTCAGAGAGGAATAGCCGCTGCCGAAATCATCCATTTCCACGGTATAGCCGTGATCATGGAGCTGGCGCAGCACCCGGGTGATCAGCTCTCTTCCGCCGATGGCCGAAGACTCTGTGATCTCCAGACGGAGATACTTCACCGGGATATCGTATTTCAAACGGATCCCCTCGATCTCATCCACATAGTTTGTGTTATAAATGTCGTACCGCGACATATTTACGGAAATAGGGATAATAGACATTCCGGCATCCAGACATTTTCTCTGGAGTTTGCAGACCGTTTCAAAAATATGGAGATCTGCCCGGTAAATCAGATTGTTCTTCTCAAGAACAGGAATAAAGTCTCCCGGCATCTGTACCCCATAGATCGGATGCCGCCAGCGCATCAGTGCTTCCGCACCAACCATACGTCCTGTAGAATGGTTGATCTGCGGCTGGTAAACTGCATAGATATGGTCGAACTGCAGGGCATCCTCAAAGCACCCTACCAGCTCAGGCTCGCGCATTTTCTGTGCATCTTCCAAACGAATCCCCTCCTTTCGAAAAATTGTACATGCCCAATGTTAATTGTACCATACTTAGTTAGTATTAACCAACAACTATTTGATATGATCCGCCGTATTTCACGCGCCTCTTTGAAGCCCGGATCCTTCTATTCAGCCTTCGCCTTCTGCATCCTTCATTACAACAGATACATGGTTGTACGGAATCTCGATGCCGGCTGCCTTCAGGGCCTTTCCCACCCGGAGATTCACATCGCTGATCACAGCCTCCGAGGGAGATGTGGGATTGTAGTAAACCGTAGTCGCCATCTCCAGATAACTGTCCCCATAGGACATGAAGTAAACCGGTCCGTATTTTTCCTCTCCCTTCCATGCCGGGATGCTATGCTCAGAATCCATGACAGCCTGCTGGATCACATTCATACACTCCTCCACATCCGTCTGATAGCCCACGTGGAAACGTAAATCCACGGAGCGGACCTTGGTATTGTGACTCATGTTGCTGATCACACAGGCATTGATCTTGCTGTTGGGAATAATGGCATCGATGGTATCTCTCTTTCTGATGACCACGTGCCGCGGAGTGATATCCATAACAATTCCCTTTACGCCGTTGTCCAGCTCCAGCCGGTCTCCGATCTCGAAGGGCTTATTCGCACTGATCATAAAACCGCAGAGCAGGTCGCTGATCACCGCCTGTGCAGCAAGACCTACAATAGCAGTCAGTACAGCAGTTCCCTGGAAGATCACCTTACCAAATGAAGATGTCGCACTGGCGCTTACCAGAACCCAGACCGCTGCAATGGTAATGACCATGCCCCGCACCAGATTCTTCATAAACCGGAGTTTGATGTTCTTCTGATCCTTCAGCCGTTTTGCCAGCACCCGTTTTTCAATGGCCAGAACTATAACGACTATAACTACGGCGATGGCCGAAAGCACCAGAAACTCCACCAGCTTTCCCAACGCGTCTGTGGGGTTGAATATATCCTTAAAGTCAAATAATACCGTCATATACCGTCCTCTTTTCCTGTCTTTTTTTATTTCGTTTTTTTACGGCTGCGTCCGTTCTCCGCAGGTCCTGCCCGGTTTCATCCACCGTCCCGTCAGATCAGGAACTGCTCCCGAACCGCCGGTTTCAGCGTCCAGATCCGGGGGAAGAGATCTCCCTCCATTTTAAAGAAATGTTCCGCCTCCGTGGGAAACACTCTGGAGGTAAATACCGCGTCACCATCATTTACAAAGATCTCCACTGAGCTGCTGTCCACAAAGATCCTGAGGTGGGACAGCCCGTTCTCCAAAGGCCGGGATCTTGCGGTTCCCTCCGCTTCGTTGAACTGTGTCCGCATTCCGCTCCGGTCCACAGTGATCTCCCGCTTCACATCATCATAGCGGATCACCACGCCGCCTTCTCCCGATTCATCAGTGAAAAGCTTCACACGTACATTTCCGGCGCGACAGTCAAATTCCAGCTCCGCCGCTCTGGGCAGCGGGCAGCATCCCGCACCGTTCATGGTCAGGGTCAGCTTCTCGTCCCGAAGCTTCTTCAACTCCGGAAGGGGCTGCTGGATCAGCCGCCGCCCCCGCACCGTAAGCTCCCGGGGAAGCGTCAGGCATCCGGCCCACTCCTCTTCGTCCGTGGGATAGGCCACATCCGGCACTCCCATCCAGGCAATGAGCACCGCCTTATCCATGTCCTCGATGTTGTTGGCACAGGCCGCTGCGTAGGAGTCAAAGCCGAAGTCCAGCACATGGAACTGGCCCTCGGGCGTAAATGTCAGCGTTTCCCAGTCCATGCTTCCCATGATATATCCATTGTGATTCTGGCTTCCTCCCCGACCGGGTATGATCAGATGCTGGGGACAGAACAGCAGGACGTCGCGGCCGCCGATATGCTCGATGGTTGGACACTCCCACATATCTCCGAATTCTTCAAAGCCCGGCACCTTCAGCTCCCCCGCAAAGTCCCAGCCGTGCTGCAGGTCCTCAGACCGATAGATCAGCGCGCATCCGTTCTTTGCTTTGGTCTGGGCTCCGATGATCAGATAGTAGGGACCGTTCTCGGAAAGGCACACGATCTTCGGATCCCGCTGGTGTTCCGTATAGTCCGGGTGAGAACCGAACAGCGGCAGCGGATACTTCTCCGGCCAGCCGTCATTTCCCAGACGGGCCAGGCAGGTATAGGCGTGCCGGGTCCAGTCCGGATCCCGGTGGTTGCCGGTATAATAGAGATAGATCTTATCTCCGATGGGCATGGCCGACCCGGAGTAAACACCCTTGTTGTCATAGCCGTCCTCCTGATCCGGAAGCAGGCAGACCCCCAGATTCTTCCAGGTGACCAGGTCCTTGGACACGATATGATACCAGTGCTTCAGTCCATGCACTGCCCCCCAGGGACACCACTGATAAAAGAGATGCCAGCGGTTGTCAAACCAGACAAAGCCGTTGGGATCGTTCATGAGTCCCGTCACTGCCTGGTTATGAAATGTCTGCCGGTAACCCGACTTCGAGATCCTGTCATACAGAGCCTTTAACTCCTGCGGATCCTTCAGGTAACGATACTTCTCTTCTCTGGTCCATTCCTTCATATGATCCCCCCTTCTCCTAACAGATCCTGCTTCACCCGCTGTGATCAGGATCATGGATCATCCTGCGTACATTTCCCCAAATGTCGCTATATTCAGTATAACAAATCCTGGCGCTTCGGAAAACAAAAAAAACAGAGAATAACCAAATGATCATTCCCTGTTTTTCCTTTATTTACGATCGGATAAACTAGTCCCGATGAAACAGCTCCGTGCTGAAATACCGCTCTCCGGTATCCGGAAGAACCGTAACGATGCGCTTGCCCTTTCCCAGCTTTCTGGCCATGCGGAGGGCAACACATACATTTGTCCCACTGGAGATACCACAGAGGATACCTTCCTTCGCGGTAAGCTGGCGCGTGGTCTCGATGGCTTCCTCATCCGATACCAGCTCGATCTGCTGGATCAGCTCCTGATTCAGGATCGGAGGGATCAGGCCGTCTCCGATACCCATCTGCAGGTGAGAGCCGATGGAACCGCCGGACAGGATCGCCGCATGCTCCGGCTCTGCCGCCCAGATCAGAACCTCCGGGTTCGCTTCCTTCAGAACCTGGCCAAGGCCCGTGATGGTTCCGCCGGTTCCGATGCCGGAACAGAAGCCGTCGATCTTTCCGTCCACCTGCTCCAGGATCTCGCGGCCGGTATGCATCAGATGAACCTTTACATTTTCCGGATTGGAAAACTGATCCGGCATGAAGCATTTCGGATCCTCTTTGCACATATTCTTTGCGGTCTCGATACAACGATCGATACATTCACCGATATTATTATCGTCATGGATCAGCACGAGTTCCGCTCCGTACTGCTTGATCAAAAGACGGCGCTCCTCGCTGACGGAATCCGGCATGATGATCACGACGTGATAGCCGAGCACCGCACCGACCAGCGAAAGGCCGATGCCCTGATTTCCACTGGTGGGCTCAACGATGATGCTGTCCGGCTTCAGGATCCCATCCCGCTCAGCCGCCTGGATCATCTGCAGCGCAGTTCTCGTCTTAATGGAACCGCCGATATTCATTCCCTCGTACTTAACTAAAACCTCCGCATCCTCCGGACCCGTCATGTGATTCAGACGGATCAGCGGCGTACTGCCGATGGCATCTAAAATGTTGTTGCAAACCATGGTCATTCTCCTATATTGCCTTTTTAGCACAAACATTGTACCCTTTTCTATCCCAAGAATCAACAATAAAAAAAAGCGTGACTAAGGGGCGG
>CADAXW010000013.1:0-20283 GCA_902792005.1 uncultured Lachnospiraceae bacterium | reverse complement strand
TTTCTTGCGAAAACGTGACAAGCGGGACTGTCCCCGCCGTCACGCTGGCCCTTAGTCACGCTGGCCCTTAGTCACGCTGGCCCGTTTTCACGCTTCATCACGCCTCAGCGTCCATGGCGAGCTTGATGCAGCCCATGATGCCCTGGTCATCATTCAGTCCGGCGGGGATGATGTAGTTATCGATATCCACCAGTTCCTTCGTGATGATGTATGCGTTTACTTCCTGCAGTACCTTCTGACGGATCAGCGGAAACAGCTGCTCCTGATGCATTACGCCGCCCCCCAGTATGATCCGCTGGGGACTCAGGATCATGATCAGATTCATGATAGCCTGTGCGATATAGGATGCCTCCAGCTCCCAAACCTCGTCCTTATCCTTCAGGTCCTTTGCCTTCATGCCCCACCGTTCTTCGATGGCGGGTCCGGCAGCCATGCCCTCAAGACAGTTTCCGTGGCTGGGGCATCTGCCCTTATAGTCGTCTCCCGGTACCGGCACCAGCTTCATGTGCCCCAGCTCCGGGTGCAGCATGCCGTGTACCAGCTTACCGCCGGACAGCACGCCTCCACCGACTCCGGTTCCGATTGTTATGTAAACCGCATCCGTCAATCCCTTTGCGCTGCCCCAGGTCACCTCTCCCAGAAGGGATCCGTTCACATCCGTGTCAAAACCTATGGGCACCTGCAGCGCTTCCTTCATTGCGCCTACGATATCATAGTTCCGCCAGGGGATCTTAGGTGTATTCAGGATCCGGCCATAGGTCGGGGACGCCGGCTCCGGATCGATTGGTCCGAAGCACGCGATCCCCAGGGCCTTGATCCCTTTTCCCTGAAAGTATTCTATGATCTTCGGCATGGTCTCCTCCGGTGAGATCGTGGGAATGGACACCTGCTCCAGGATCTTCCCGGTTTCATCTCCCAGCGCGCACACCATTTTCGTGCCACCTGCCTCCAATGCTCCGTATAACATATGCTACCTCCGGGTCCTTTGAAAATGTACGATCACACTACATATTTGCCTTCAGGAATGCCTCGATCGCTGCAGCTGCTGCATCTTCATCATCGCCTTCCACGGTTACGGTGATCTCGTCACCCTTCTTAACTCCCATGCCCATCAGCTTCATCAGAGCGGTTGCCTTCGCACTCTTGTCACCCTTGCTGATCATGATGGTGCTCGTAAACTGCTTTGCTTCCTTCACCAGCAGTCCGGCGGGACGCGCGTGGATTCCTACCTCGTCAGTGATCACATACTTAAATTCCTTCATTTTTTTCCTCCTCCTGTTTTCCCTTTTTTATTATTCTTCTATTCTTCGTTCCATAAACTATCCAAATGTCACGTCCTCGTAGTCGTCACTGTTGGTCAGCAGCACAACCACCGTATCCGGATGACCCGCTGCCTTGATCTTCTCGATGTCAAACTCCATCAGCTTCTGACCCTTCTTCACCTGGTCTCCTTCGTTGACAAGAGTATTGAATCCATCGCCGTTCATTTCCACGGTATCAACCCCTACATGGATCAGCAGCTCCTGATCATTTTCTCCTGTGATACCGATTGCGTGCTTGCTTTCTGCCACGGAAGATATCTCACCATCGTATGGTGCGTAAACAACACCTTCCGCGGGTTCTACCCCGACACCTTCACCCAGTGTTCCTGCCGCAAATGTGGGATCGGGGATCTCTGTATACGGTATAACCTTACCCGGTGTGGGCTGTGCGATCTCTCCGCCGGAGGACTTGATCACGATCTTCTGATCAAAGCCTGCATCCTGTGCAGAAGCCGCTGCTCCGCCGGATGCCGCAACCGATGCCGCTGCTCCTGCTGCCTCCTTAATGGACGCCGTGCCCTCCGTTTTTTCTTCCTTCCAGGTAAACATGGTAAGTCCGAAGGCAACACCACCGGAGATCAGAAGCAGGATCGTATACATTCCTGCATTGTCAATGGTCAGATACCCCGGAATACCGGTTACACCGTAAGCCGTTGCACCGATTCCGGTAAGTGCTCCGAAGAGTGCTCCGGCTGCACCACCCACCATACCGCAGATAAACGGTTTCATAAAACGGAAGTTGACACCGAAGATCGCCGGCTCGGTGATACCCAGTGCTGCAGACATGGAAGACGGGATCGCTACAGTCTTCAGCTTTGCGTTCCTACATTTAATACCAACCGCCAGACAGGCACCAAATTGTGCGAAGTTTGCCGCGGACGCTATTGGCATCCACGTATTTAGCCCGACGGACGATAGCATGCCTGCCTCTATGACATTGTACATATGGTGTAGACCCATGACCACGGTTAGTGGGTATATGGCTCCCATGATCATTGCTCCAGGTCCGAACTGAACCAGCCACTTTGCTCCCTGAAGAACATAATTCTCAAGACCTGCAAAGATCGGTCCGATAACTACAAATGTAAATAATGCGGTTACAAATACAGTGGTGATCGGTACTACAAACAGGTCGATCATTTCCGGTACATGCTTATGCAGCCATTTCTCCAGCTTTGACATGAAGAAGACTGCGATCATGACCGGTATGACGTGGCCTTGATAGCCATGCCGGGCGATGGACCCGACGGTATAGCTTCCGATCTGCAGGTTACCAAAAAGATTCCACGTTGGGATCTTTCCTGAAGTGATTCCGAAGAAGCTGTTGATCGCTTCCTCACTACCTACGTTCCAGCCATTCAAAAGACCGGTGTGTACCATCATAAGACCGATGACTGCTGCCAGGAATACATTTCCGCCGAACACTCTCGCCGCACTGACTGCAACGATTACGGGCAGGAATGCAAATGCGGTATTGGCCACCATATCAAGGAAGCCGTACCAGTCCGTCTCTGCAAAGGACGGCCAAACCTTACCAAGCGCCTCGACAACACCCATCATAAGACCGGATGCTACGATGGCCGGAAGGATCGGTACGAATACGTCTCCCACGGACTTCAGCGCCCGCTTCCATGCCGGCTGCTGCGCTGCCGCCGCTGCCTTAACATCATCCTTAGTCGCTGCTGACATTCCTGTCACTGACAGAAACTCATCATACACCTTGTTAACGGTTCCCGTTCCGATGATGAGCTGGAGCTGTCCGTTATTCTCGAACATACCCTTCACACCATCCACTTCTTCCAGTGCCGCCTTGTTGATCTTGCCGTTATCCTTGATCACAAGCCGTAGCCTGGTCGCGCAGTGTGCAGCCTGAGCAACGTTTTCACGACCGCCTATGTTGGCAACGATCTCTTCTGCACACTTCCTGTAATTTAGTGCCATTCTTAGTCCTCCTCTCCTGTCAATCCTTTTCTGTCATCTTCTTCTCTAATCTTCTTCCACGTTCATTCCTTCTTGATCATTTGAACGCGCTTTGAAATCGTTTACACTGTAGTTTCATTATACATCTGTTCCAAAAATAGTGCAACATAAAAATCAAAAATCTTCAGAAAAACTTTTTGTGCATATTTCCACGGGTTTTCGGGGTTTTGCACCTCCTACACGAGTCCCAGCTCCGAAAATGCGGCGGCCAGTCCGTCTTCATCCACCGAAGGACATACCATGTCCGAAACCTCCTTCAGCTTCTCGGCGCCGTTCTCCATGCATACACTGGTTCCCACAGCCTGGATCATCTCCAGATCGTTCATGCTGTCCCCGAAGCCATAGGTATCCTCCAGACTGCATCCGAAATGTTCCGCCAGCAGCCGAACTCCCAGGCCCTTGTCAAACTTCCGGTTTACCAGCTCTCCGTTGAGACAGCTGTGTGCCTTTACCTCCTGGATCACAAAAGCAAAATCCTTCTCCAGCGCTGCCTTCGCATCCGCCAGCTGCTCCATGGCCGTGCACATGATCACCACCTTGTAAATGGGACTTCCATCGTAGGTGGACATGGGCCGGATCCCAAGGTTCGCCGAAAGTGCCTTTCGCCAGCGTTCGATCTCACTGTTGCCCTCCGACTGACCGCTTAGGAATTCTCCCAGATTCTCATCTCCCCAGGAGCCTCCCTTCGCTTCAATGGTACAGAATACTCCGTTGTCATGAAGGGTCTTCAGCGCCGTATCTCTTTGCTCATCTGTCATGGGGCAGTCATACAGTACCTCGTCCCCTGCCACCACATAGCCGCCGCCACAGCCTACATATCCGTCAAATCCATAAACAAGAAGGGGACTCAGCATATCCGGATTCCGGCCGGTACAGAGAAATACCTTATTTCCCTTTGCCTGCGCGGCCCGGATAGCAGCCAGGGCACTGTCCGGCGGTACATTTTCCCCGGGACGTGTCAGTGTGCCATCGATGTCAACAAAGATCAGTTTCAAATCAGATTGACCTCCTTTCCACGATTTCATATCCCATCTTGATCTGGCTGATACGGCTCCGGTTGTCTCCCGGTCCGATCATGCCCAGCAGCATTTCCACTGCCGTTCTTCCGCTTTCGCGGTAATAGAATTTCACAGTTGTCAGCGGGGGATCCGAGACCTCATCCGACCAATGATTTCCCACGCCTACAATACTTACATCTCTGGGGATCTTCTTTCCCGCATCCTTCAGTGCCCTCATGGCCCCGTGGGCAATGAGATCCGTTGCGCAGACCACACCGTCCAGCTCCGGCTCTTCCTTAAGAAATGTCTGCATCACCTCGTAGCCGCTCTCCACCGTGAAGTCCGCCAGCATGGACCGGAGGCTCCTGGGATCCAGACCTGCATCCTCCATGGCCATCTCCACGCCCCGTCTACGCGCAAGACCCGCTGCATGATCCTCCTCCGTAACGCCGATATACACGAGCTTCTTACGCTTCTTCAGCATCAGTCCTGTCAGCTCCCGCATGGCATTCTTGTCATCATGATATACGGAGGGAACGCCCTCGAAGCTCTGGCCTGTTACCACCACCGGCACCTCGCACCGGTCGATGGCGTCTCTCAGATACGGCGTCAGCACAGAACCCATAAGGATGATCCCTTCCATCTGGTTACGCTGCATGGCCTCCAGATACCGGACCTCCTTCTCCTGACTTCCGCCGGTACAGCCCAGAATGAAGATATAGCCCTGCTCCTCCAATGCTGTTGCAATCCCGGACATGATCTGGGACAGGGTATCGGAATGGATGTGTGGTACGATCACTCCGATCTGCCCGCTCTTTCCGGTACGCATCAGCTGTGCAGCCGCATTTGGCTTATACTCTGTCTCCTTTACCACCTCGGAGATCTTTCTTCTCTTCTCCTCACTCAGAGAACCTCCGTTAAAATATCTGCTCACCGCTGCGGATGAAACACCCGCCAGTTCTGCTACTTCCTTAATTGTCATTCCTGTAACCTCCTGACAAATTCCAAGAAATATCAACCGATTCTACAGATCTGTTGTAACCAGCCACGCGAAATCCTGCGCAGGGATCCCCACGGCACGTGCCGGTCTGATCTCTCCTGTCAACATATCGATGTATTCTTCTTTCTCGTCGATCCATGCGGTTTCGTCCTGATCACTGAAGTTGAACAGGCCGATCATCTTCTCACCTCTGTAGTAACGTCCGATGCCGAGGATATGATCGTTCCAGGTCTCCACGATCCAGGTGTCCGCCGCATTTTCAAATACTCTGTGCTTTGCCCGAAGCTCGGTCAGCTTACGGATCCCATTAAAGAGCTGGGCTTCCCTCGTTCCCTTCTTCTTCCGCTTTGCAACCGACTTCCAGTCCAGATTTCCACGATGCAGATATCTGCTGTCGTCCCATTTCTCCGGATCTTCATGATAGGTATAATCATTCAGCTGCCCGATCTCGTCACCGCTGTAAAGCACCGGGATCCCGCTCTGGGTCAGCAGGAAAGCGTGGAGCATGAGATCCAGTCGGATCGCCCGGGTCAGCTTGTCCACCCGCTGCTCGTACTCCGCTGCTTCTATGCCGGAAAGGGAGGCTGTCGTTCCGCAGAGCCGCGCATCTCCCTGCCGGGGATCGTCATTGTAGCGTTCCCCTCTGGCATCGCTTCCCGGCCAGTCACCGCAGAGATACTCGTTCAGGTACTTCTTATGAGAAACCTCTTCCATGCCAAACTGCTTCAGATACTCATAATCCAGACCCCAGCCGATATCATCATGACACCGGAGATAGTTCAGGAATACATACTGCTTCGGCAGTGCAAATACGGTTCCCAGCTGATGCTTCAGCAGCCGCACATCCCGGGTCGCCACCGTATGCCAGGTACTGGCCATGGTGGTTACATTGTAGAGCATGTGACACTCCGGCTTTTCCACAGTTCCGAAATAAGGAACCACCTTGGAGGGCTCCATGACAACCTCTCCCAGAAGAAGAGTTCCCGGACACACCACCTCAGCCGCGATGCGCATGATCCGCACCAGACTGTGCACCTCCGGCAGATTCCGGCAATTGGTTCCCAGGGTCTTCCAGATATACGGCACCGCGTCCAGACGAATGATGTCCACTCCCTGATTGCAAAGGTACAGCATGTTCTCCGTCATATCATTGAACACCACCGGATTCCGGTAGTTCAGATCCCATTGATAAGGGTAGAAGGAGGTCATGACCACCTTCCCCGCCTCATGACACCAGGTGAAGTTCCCCGGAGCCGTGGTGGGAAATACCTGCGGTACCGTCTTCTCATATTCATTCGGGATATCCCAGTTATCATAGAAGAAGTACCGATCCTGAAACTCCTTCTCTCCTGCCCTTGCCCTGCGGGCCCATTCGTGATCCTCACTGGTGTGATTCATCACGAAGTCCAGGCAGACGCTCATGCCCCTGGAGTGACAATCCTCCGCCAGGGCCGCCAGATCCGCCATGGTACCAAGCTCCGGCTGGACCTTACGGAAGTCCGCCACTGCATAGCCTCCGTCGGACCTTCCCTTCGGACTCTCCAGAAGCGGCATCAAATGTACGTAGTTCACACCGCACTCCGCCAGATAGTTCAGGCGTCTCTTCACGCCCTTCAGATTCCCCGCAAAGCAGTTCGTGTACATCAGCATGCCCAGCATATCATTTCCGGCAAACCAGTCCGTCACCTCGCTCCGCGCCTCATCCCAGTCCTTCAATATTGCACTCCGATCCGTATAGCAGGTGTAAAGCATTTCACAGAAATAATCAAATGCCTGCTGATCATTCTGATAGAGTTCCATATAAAGCCACTTCAGCTCATCGTAATACCTGCCCATCCGATCTGCAAATGTCTTGTCCCACTTCTTTTCTTTTCCCATATCGCTTCACACAGACCTTTCTTTTTTCAAAATGATTCAAAATGGTTCAAAATAGCTATCGTCGAATCATGTTGCATAACATTGGATATCGTTTGTAATCGTTTACATTTTTGATTATAAAATAAAGTGCCTGCGATTTGCAAGCACTTTATCATTCATATTCGTATGTTTTCAGCTCTTCAGCCCTTCAGCTCTTACCGTCCGTTCAGCTTCTCAATGATGTTCGGAAGCTCTCCGTCCACCTTGTCATTATCCAGCTGGCAGGTTCCGGCCTTGCGGTGTCCGCCGCCGCCATAGGAAAGGCAGAGCTCACCGATATCCACCTTTGAGTTCCTGTTAATGATGGACCGTCCGATCATAACGGCCGTATTCTGCTTCCGGAAGCCCCAAGCCACATGCACGGACACCTCAACCTCCGGCCAAAGCGCATAAACCATGAAACGGTTTCCGGTATAAATGGTCTCCAGATCTCGGAGATCGATCACTGCAACCTTGTCATGGATCTTCGTTACTTCCTTCAGCTGTGCGATGAACTTCTCCTGCTGATCGAAGTACATATCCACGCGCTCCTTAACATCCGGAAGCTCCAGCACCTGTTTGATATTGTGATCCACACAATAGTCGATCAGCTCCATCATCAGGGCATAGTTGGAGATGCGGAAATCATGGAAGCGCCCCAGTCCCGTCCGGGCATCCATCAGGAAATTCATCAGAACCCAGTCCGTGGGATGCAGGATCTCATCCTCTGTGAAGTCAGCACTGTCGCCCTTATCCACAGCGATCATGATCTCCTCAGAAACTCTTGTGAAGCGCTCGGCACCGCCGTAGTAATCATAAACCACGCGGGCAGCGGACTTGGCATCTCCGTCGATGATATACTTGCCCTCATACTCCTCTTTCTTGTTTCGGATCAGCTCGCTTTCATGATGATCAAATGCGAGTCCAACCCTCTTATCAAAGGGCAGGTTGGTGGTAATATCGTTCTCCGATAATTCAACCTTACCGTCCTGCACGTCCTTCGGATGCACAAACTTGATCTCTTCGATCAGGTCCAGCTCCTTGAGGAGCATCGCACAAACCAGTCCGTCGAAGTCACTTCTTGTTACCAAACGCTTCTTCATAGCACTTACCTCCTACTTTATCTTCCGCTCTTCCAGTTCGGGTTCATCGAGCTGCGCAGCAGCTCCGTTTGTCCCTTCGTCACCCGGAATACAGTAAAATGTTCCGCCACTTCTCTTACTTCGTCCTCCGCTGCCAGGAAGGCCTCTGCCACCTTGGGATCAAAATGTGTCCCCGCATCTTCCTTTATGATGGACATGGCCTTTTCAAAAGCGAACGCCTTCTTATAGCATCGATCCGATACCAGTGCATCAAACACGTCCGCCACCGCCATGATACGGGCAGAAAGAGGGATCTCCTCTCCGGCCAGACCATGGGGATATCCCGTGCCGTTCCATTTCTCGTGGTGATACTCCGCCAGATTCTTCGCCTCCCTGAGGTAAGCCGAATCCGGAACGGTATGAATAACCTGATCGATGATCTCTGCTCCGGCCGTGGTGTGCGTCTTCATGATCTCAAACTCCTCCTCGGTCAGCTTGCCCGGCTTATTCAGGATCACATCCGATACGGAGATCTTGCCGATATCATGCAGTGGTGCGGAATTCTCCACATCATACATAAACTTCTCCGTAAGCTGGTCCCTGTAGTAGCCCAGCTCGATCAGCTTGTTCATGATGATCCGGGTGTAGGCCGCGGTCTTTCTTACGTGATCTCCCGTGCTCTCATCCCGGCTCTCCACCATATCTGCCAGAACCATGATCAGTGCATTCTGCATCTGGGACAGGGTCTCCGTCTTTGTACGAAGCGCCACCAGATAATGCTCACTGTCCTCCGTGGTCTTGGACAGTGCCTGGTACATATTCTCTATCTCATCACCGGTGTGGATATCCAGTCTTCGGATCCGCTCCACATTGTCCTCCAGCGCGTCCTCATCATCATAGGCAAACTTACTGGCGCTGATGGCCATGGTATTGATGGGAAGTATGATATTATACTCCGAGATCCACAGAGCCAAAGCCAGCGCCAGGATGAAGAAGCCGATGAAAAGAAGGACCAGCTTCGAAAGGAAGTCATACTCATTCGTATATACGACCTCCATGGAAATGTCGGCGCAGGCATAACATACCGTCCTACCTGTCTTATCCTTCACCGTAGTAAATACGGTGATCAGTCGTCCGTACTCATCATTCGTAATGATCGGATCTATTTCCGTTCCGCTCAGCAGATTGCTCAGCACCGGCTTATAATCATCGCCGTACTCCACCAGAAAGCCCGCCGGATCCCCGGGAAGATCTCCGCTGTCCACATCAAATACCACATGGAAGCCATCTTCCCTTGGCTGATATACATACACAAATTCGATCACCGGGTTGCTGGCCTTCAGTGTCTCCAGCTCCTTCATGGTCTCCTGATAGCCCGGCTGATCCACACCCTTTTCCAAATAGGTGTCCACCATCTCCGGGTCCACAAAGGTCCCCGCCATCTGTGCGGTTCCTCTTGCAAACTCTTCATTATCCTTGATCGAATAATCCCTGTAAAGATATACACTGATCATGATCGCTGCAACTCCCAATACGGCAAAAATACCGAAGAGGATGAGAATGATCTTGGTCCGAAGGGACATCTTCCGGTTTCTTCCCCGTTTTGCCAGCACGGTCTCACGGGCTGTAAGCGGTGTCTGCCGCCAGCCCCGGACCTCCATCAGTGCCACCAGCTTCTTTGGAAGGAACAGATACAGCAGCAGCAGGATTCCTACGGTGATTCCCTTGTCCGCCAGCTCTATCACTATATTGTCCCAGATGGAGCTGAGCGTGACAGGATCTCCTGTGATCACCAGCGAGATCAGAACCCAGTAAACAACACCTGCAAATACCAGGGAAAAGATCAGTGCTATGACACCGACCGGCCGTCTCAGATATCCCTTCCGCATGAACAGATATGTGATTATGGCGATCAGCGTATTTACAACGATATAATACAGGGATTCGGTATCGGTGATACCTTTGATCAGATTCGTAAAGAGACCCACGATAATACCGGGCAGATAACCGCTCATGGCTGCAGCAATGGCCGTCCCCAGAGAATCAAAGTAAAGGGACCATCCCAGCGCCTCCATCAACCGAACGCCGCCCATGTTGATCAGAACGCAGATCACGCAGATCAGCATCATTTTGAATATTTGTCTTTTATAGATACTTTTTGAATCCATAACACCCACACATCAAGCAACATTTATCGTTTTTTATACAAATCCCCAACTTGTAGTATAGCAGAAAACCGCGTGAAATGAAAGCCTTCGGAGTGTTCAAATCTGACAATCGCGCAAATCAAAGAAATGCGCCGCAGGTCCGAAAACCTGCAGCGCATTTTTCATCCAGTCGGATCTTAACTGCTCTAACTCTGCATTAGAACTGCATTTTAACATCCTGACGCTTGATATCGTCTGCAACAAAGAAATCTCTCTTGACAGCTCCCATGCTGTTTGCAACCATGCTGCTGGGGAAGGAAACGATCTTTCTGTTATAAGCCGTTACATTTGCATTATACAGACGACGTGACGCCTGCAGATGCTCCTCAACATCAGCGATGGTTCTCTGAAGCTCACCGAAGTTCTGGCTGGAACGAAGCTCCGGATAGTTCTCTGCCAGGATCCGGATCTGACCGGAAAGAAGATCCATCCGTCCGTTTGCTGCCTGGCGCTCTGCCATGGACATGCCGCTTCTCAGCTGAACCAGCTCGGTCAGTGTTTCACGCTCATGTCTCTGGAATGCCTTCACAACGTCCAGCATCTTGGTAAGTACATCATAACGCTTCGTCAGCGCTACATCGATTCCTGAAAGTGCCTCGTCACATTTTAAACCTGCAACCTTGATCCCGTTGGACATAGCGATCCACGCGATGATGCAGATCAGTATAAATCCTACAATTCCTACGATTACCCAAATCATGGTAAGTACCTCCTTTACCTTTTCTAATTTCTAAACTTCTTACTGCGGAATGCAGTTCAGTATCTGTATCAGTTCCTCGATCATTCTTACATCCTTTTCCACCCGCGCCTTCTCATCCGGATAGGAGATGGGCTTTCTGAGGTTGGCATCAAATGCGTTCATGCTTAACTGATTGATCCCCACCATCAGATAACCGGCGTCAAACACCATGGTGATATTTCCATATTTGTTTTTCACCGCCCGGATCCGCTCCATCATCTGCGGAGTCAGGATATAGAATGCATCATGCTCATCCAGAGCTCTTACCTTAAACTCCTTGTTGAACTCCACGCTTTCCAGCTCCAGCTTTCTGCGATTGATTCCGGATGCCGGTTCTCCCGGATAGATGAAGTTCGAGGAGTAAACCTGTACCGCATGGCTTCTCTTTGTGGGATATTCAAAGCAGAACATCCTGCCTTCGAAGTACGTGGTAGTATGGGAGCTCCTTCCGGAGCTGGTATGGTACTGGATCTTCACGTCTGCCTGCTGGAATCGGATCCCGTGGTAGACAGCGTTGATGTAGTCCTCCGAGCTGAACCGGTTTCCCAGCCTGCACACACCGGAATTCTTGATCATCATCTGATCCATTCCCTGTTCCCAGTTATAATATACATTCTGAAAATGTTCGCTCAGCAACTGCCGCACGAAGGTTTCCTTATATAAAGCCTTCAGCCTCTTCTGCTTGTTTCCTCCCTTCGCTGCCAGGAAAACGCCTATCATGGCTGCGATTAAAAAGAAGGGCAGAAATGCGGCAAACTGTCGATTGAACCTTAATACAAAGATCAACACGCACATCGCTACCACACAAAAGATCATCCAGAAGGTCTGTGTATTGATCTGCCGCCTCAGCGTCTCCATCTCGTTCATCGTTTCTGCGATGCCCTTGGAGGAAATGTTCTGATCCTCCTGCCGCATTCCGTTGGCCGCGATGTTCTGGGTTCCCGGACTTTGCATTCCTCTCGTGGAAAAACCACTGAGGATGCTTCCGCCGAATGACATCTGACCCAGCTGCACTCCATTCGGGGACAGCCCCTGTGCCGGTGCGCCCGGATACGGCATGCCTCCCGGTGTGCCTTGATACGGTGTGCCTTGATACGGTGTGCCTTGATACGGCATGCCGCGCTGTGGCATCCCTGTCGGCTGACCCGGATACGGCGCGCCCGGATACGGTATCCCTCCCGGTGCGCCCTGGTACGGCACGCCTGTTGGCTGGCCCGGATACGGTGCGCCCTGGTACGGCACGCCTGTTGGCTGGCCCGGATTGTTTTCATCAAGCACAAGCGAATATTTACTTCGATCATATACATTTGGATCCGGCCCGGTTCCGGGGCCTGTTCCATATGGGTTTACTCCGCTCATTGTTCCTTCTCACATCTATGCAGCCAGCCTTCCGAGCAATATCGGTGCGGCGCCACATTTCCTGTGAGCCTCCGTATGAATATTAAATTACACGAAATCTCCCTCTATGTAAAGAGGATAGTTTACATATTGAACTCTTTTTCGTTCACTTGGCGAACTATAATTTCCGGGAAAATAAAAGTGACAACGGGACACGTCCCATTGTCACTTTCACTTTAAATCAGTATAAGATTAAACCCAATACTCCTGCTTCTTTACAATGCACATAACGGGACGTACAAGTAAAAGAATGATCGCAATAATGCAAAGGTAGAAGCAAAGGCCCCAGCTTGCACCGTACTTTACAGTAGTGCGAAGCATACTGTTGCAGATTACAAGGATGAACAGGAGGATGACAAATGCCGGGATATAGAACTGTGAGAACGGAAGTCTCTTATATCCCTCGACAACACCCTTCAGTGCTCTGATGTTGGAACCAAAGAGTACGATCGATGTCCATGCTGCAACCAGGACGAAGAATAATGCCCACAGCTTCAGGACACCACCATCACTTGCTAAAAGTCCTGCACCCATTCCAAATGCAGATACCCATGAAGGCATCCATGCAACAAGGAACAGGAAGAAGATTGCCACGATGTCGCAGATCTTGAGCGGATTGCTCTTAATTGTGTCAACAAAGCCCATCTGTCCTGCAGGAACTCCATAATTCTGAGCCTGCTGGAACTGATTCGGGTTCGGCTGCTGGAACTGATTCGGATCCGGCTGCTGATACTGCATATTCGGATTCGGCTGCTGATACTGCATATTCGGCTGCTGATACTGCATGTTCGGCTGCTGATATTGCATATTCGGTTGCTGAGCTACTGGCATTCCGCATGTCGGGCACATAGTTGTGCCATCGGCCAACGGCGCATTACAGTTTGGACAATTCATCTTAACCCTCCATTTACCTTTGAAATATTAAAAAAGATAGAAAAAGAAAGAAAAGCAAAAGGAAAACCGGATGCCTCTGAAAAGACATCCGGTTCTTCTTTTACTGGAAGTTATTCGGATTATACGGCGGCTGACCCTGCGGGGGCTGCTGATATCCACCCTGCGGCGGCTGACCCTGCAGCGGCTGACCCTGCGGCTGGAAACCACCCTGCGGCGGCTGCTGATATCCGCCATACATCTGCGGACGCGGTGCCGGCTGCGGCAACTGAACGCCGATATGACGTAAATGTGCATCCTGTCCAACCAGGATCGCATAGATACCTGCGGGGATACATGCAAATGCTACGGTCTGCATCAGGCCCTCAAATAACTGGTATGCTACAAGTCCGCCCTTGTACTGCGTTGCGCCGATAATGGTTGCAACCAGTCCCAAAACAACGACTGCCGCTGCTGAGATCAGCAAAGCGGTTTTAAGTTTCTCCCTAATCATCATAGCTCTTCTCTCCTTTATGCATTCTTTTTGTATCATAAGTCTGATTATACCTTCTCACCGTGCATTTCGCAACAAAAAAAGAGCCAAAGGCCTAGCATAAGCTAAGTCCTCAGCCCTCCTGTAGTGGGCCGCTAAGTCCTCAGCCCTCCTGTAGTGGGCCGCCGGGGGCTCGAACCCCGCACACCCTGATTAAGAGTCAGGTGCTCTACCAAATGAGCTAGCGGCCCGTATTTATTATGTTTCCCTCGGAAACACTTGTTGATTATATTACAACATTTTGATATTTGCAACCCATTTTTCGATACTTCTTCTTTTTTGGGAATATGCACAATTTTCACAATTGATTTCTTCAATTTTTCACAAATCCAACCATTCCAAAACACCCTCAAGACCCGATTCTGCCCTGTCAGACACCTAAATTCTACTTTATTCTACCGTCCCGGGCGGATCTTCAGCATGCAGATCTTGTTTCCGAGGCCGGAAAACTTCCTCTCATACTCCGTCATAACATTTCCTTCGGCGTAGGGGCTGCTGTGCAGATCCCGGCTGATGGCCAGCTGCTCCCAGCCACAGGCCTCTGCAGATTCCACGGAGAAATCAAAAAGATCCACATTATCTGTTTTAAATGTAACGCCACCCCCTTCAGCAAGCAGCCGCTCATACCGTCCCAGGAACCGGTCCGAGGTCAGCCTGCGCTTGGCGTGGCGATCCTTCGGCCAGGGATCCGAAAAATTCAGGTAAATGTATGCGATCTCTCCCGGGGCAAAAACATCTTCGATCTCCTCGGCATCCATACGGATAAACTTAAGATTTGTGAGCTCCGGTGCTTCCTCATGCTTTTCGATGGCGCGGAGCAGAACGCTGGAATACTTCTCGATCCCCAGATAGTTGATCTCCGGATGCAGGCGGGCCATTTCCATCAGGAAGCTGCCCTTCCCCATACCGATCTCCACGTGGATGGGATGGTCATTTCCGAAGACTGAGGCCCAGTTCCCCTTTTTTGTCTTCTCATCATGAACCACATATTCGTTTTCAGCGATCACCTCGCGGGATCCCGGTACATTTCTAAGACGCATGCTACTGCCCTCTTTTCCCTTGTTTTTTCCTGTAAAAGTCCGGTTCATTATACGATAGCACCGGGGAAAAAGCAACCTTGTCATTTCATGGCATTTGTGGCACAATAAGAGGGTATTCTATCTGGAGATATAAATATGAAGAAACGCATTTTCTTTATTACGATATTTCTGCTGCTTTGCCTGTCCTGTCCGGTGTATGCAGCAGGCCCGGCCGAGATTCCCGGAAATGAATCGACGAACTCTAAGACCACGGAGGAAACCGATCCCTTCCCGACAGATGCACCCGAGGTGACAGCGAAGTCCGCCATCGTCATGGACATAGATACCGGGGATATTCTGTACCAAAAGGATCCGCATAAACGCAGCGAGCCTGCCAGCACTACAAAGCTGATGACCGCCATCCTTGCCGCAGACAACCTGAACGTAACCGACAAGGTTACTGTATCCGCAGGTGCTCTGGACGGCATTCTTTCGGATGCAGTGACCATCGGCCTGTCTCCCGGCGAGGAGATTTCCGTGCTGGACCTTTTCTATGCCATGCTCCTTCCCTCGGCTAATGATGCCGCAAATGTACTGGGCATGACTGTATCAGGTACCATGGCCAAGTTTGTTAAGGCCATGAACCAGAAGGCCGAGGAGCTGGGCTGCAAGGAGACACATTTTGCAAATGCAAATGGGCTTCCGGATGATAACCACTACACAACCGCCTACGATATGGCGAAGATCGCCCAGGCCGCTTACGGCAGGTCCCGCATCCGTGACGTGATCCGCACAGAGAGCTACTGGATCCCGGCTACAAATATGGTGGGCGAACGCGAGCTCTGGACCACAAATCAGATGCTGTACGATATAACCGATGTTTATTATGAGTATTGCACCGGCGGAAAGACCGGCTACACCGAGTCTGCCGGAAATACCTACGTGGGCTTTGCGGAAAAAAACGGTCGTCGGCTGGTGGCCGTCGTTTTCGGATGCCCGGGTCAGTACGACCGATTTGATGATGCCAAAAAGCTTTTGGAGTTTGCATTTGATAATTATCACCGGATCACACCACTTCAGGACTTCGAGCTTTCCATCCACGAAACCGAAGGAAACCCGATCCTGGAGAATTATTATGAACGACTGGGACATGCTCTTCCGGAATTCTCCGTAGACCGTTCCGTTACGATCTATGCCCGGACAACCGTCGGCGCAGATGACATCAAAAAAGATGTCACGCTCTTTTCGAACCGTTCCGGTGAGCAGGTGGGTGAAATAGTGCTCAGCTACAGGAATTCGACACTTGCCACCGTCCCCATACTCTCCGACCAGTCGGCCATGGCAGAGGATCTGTCAAAATATACGGTTGAAGGGCGTTCGGAATCAAAGGCTGCAGATATCACGCCTGCGCCTACACGCTCTGAGATTATTAAGGACGTGATGCGGCAACATTTGCCTCTCATCATCGTTGCCCTTCTGGCAGCCTCCGGCATCTGTATCATCACCATCCTCGTGGTGAAGCTGCGAAGGAAAAACCGGGTTGTGATCCACCGCTACTTCGGTGACGGACCGGTTCCCGCCCGCGACGGCAAGGAAGCCATCGAAGAGCATGAACGCCGCAAGGCTGAAAAGAAGATGCTGAATACCATCGAAGATGAGGGGGATGTACCTGTCATCAAGAAACGCCCGCCCCGTCCGAAGCCGGAACGCAGCGAGGATGACGCCTCCTGGGACGAATATGTCGATGAGGCTCCGGCGAAGAAGGCCTCTGCTGACAGGGGAAAAAACGGAAAGAAGACCGAGAAGCGTGGGAAACGTTCGGATGATCAAAATACAGATTCGTTTGTAGATGAGGGCTGAGGCCACGCAAGGGAATGACGATCGAAAGGAAGTCAAACGACAATGGAAAAGAAAGAGCAGCTATCCCCAATCCTGAAGGCGACCACGGAAATGTTGAAGCATTTCGGCTGCGAACACGAGGATGCCCTGTCCCGTCTTCGCGACATCAAGACGGAGCTTTTCGAACTGAATATCCGATTGGATGAACTGAATCGAACCAGGAATCTCTATTCTCTGAATACGAGTCGTAAGAAAAATGTATTCAGCCCGATCCAGAGTCAGGATGCTTCCAGTCAAAAGGAAACCGAGCTCATGCAGAACATAGAGGAGCTGACCCAAAGGAAGCATGAACTGGAAGAACAGCAGGCTGCAGAGCAGGAGGTTCTTCGTGAAACCGAGGATCGTCTCCGCACACTGAGAAAAGCACAGCTTTCTCTGATCCAGCTAAGCAAGAGTCCCGCCTTCGAGGAAGAGGAAGACGCTGAGATCTTTGAATATGTGGAAACAGATACACCCGACATCCGTTCCCACGGAGAACAGATCCTTTTGCTTGAGGCCTTTGATAAGACCTATCTTGCAACCATTCTGAAGAGTCGCGTTGCAACTCCTCTCTCCAGTCAGACACACCGGTTGGAGAATCTTCGACGTCTTATCACCACAGATCCCGAGCAGGCCCGTCTGATGCTGGAGGAGTTTGAAACCCAGAACAAACAGATGGAGCAGACCCTTCAGACACAGCTTACGCAGCTTCATCAGAGCTTTGATGAGAAGCGTCCCATTCAAACCATTTTGGACGAATGGATCATGGAATTCCGTGACAAACATCCGGAATTCGTCCTCGACTCCTCCACACAGGTGAAGGATGAGAGCCTGGTCCTTCCCTATATATATTCCATGACCATCATTCAGTTGATCGAGTTTCTCTTCGATAATGTAGTCCATCACGCCAACGCAAACCAGATCCGGTTCCGCGTTCAGATCACCGGAACTATGGTGGACGTATTCCTGAGTGACAACGGCATCGGAATCCCTGAGGACGCATATAAGAACGCTCCCTGGTATAGCAGCCTTCATAAAGCAGAAGAAATGCTCTTCCTGCTGGACGGACGCATTCAGATATCAGGCAGCAAAGGACACGGAACAACCGCGAGATTTACACTCCCGCTGTAATACATACGATAAACATACCCGGAGGTCTATGAAACCCATGAAAGAACAGATTGTAAAAATACTGGCAGAAAAGGTACCGTCTCTCACGGAGGCGGAAATCACCGAGCTGATCGAGATCCCGCCGAACCCGGAGATGGGCGACTATGCATTCCCCTGCTTCCGTCTGGCAAAGACACTTCGCAAGGCTCCGCCCATGATCGCACAGGAGATCCACGATTCCATCGAACTCCCCTCCTATATCCAGGAGCTGCGTGTTGTTGGCGCATATCTTAATTTCTTTATCAAGAAGGATGTCTTCGCAGAGACCCTGCTGACACAGGTCCGCGCTGACAGGTTTGGAAGCTCTGACGAAGGAGAAGGAAAAACCATCTGCATCGACTACTCCTCTCCTAATGTTGCAAAGAACTTCCATGTAGGACATCTCCGCACCACCATCATCGGAAACTCGCTTTACAAAATCTTCAGCAAGCTGGGCTACCATGTTGAGCGGATCAATCATCTGGGCGACTGGGGAACACAGTTCGGAAAGCTGATCGTTGCCTATAAGAAATGGGGCTCCGAGGATGCTGTAAAGGAAAAAGGTATCGAGGAGCTGATGCGTCTCTATGTCCTCTTCCATCAGGAGGCTGACAAGGATCCGGCTCTTGAAGACGAAGCCCGCTTCTGGTTTGCGGAAATGGAGAGGGGAAACGAAGAAGCTCTGAAGATCTGGCAGTGGTTTGTCGAGATCAGTCTCGAAGAGTTCAAGCGCACCTACAAGCTTCTTGGTATGGAGTTTGATCACTACATGGGTGAAAGCTTCTACCGTGACAAGACCGATGATGTAGTAAAACGCATCACTGATGCCGGGCTGCTCTCAGAAAGCGAAGGCGCAAAGATCGTAGATCTGTCCGAGTATGATATGGCTCCCTGCCTCATCCTGAAGAATGACGGCAGCTCCATTTACGCAACCCGCGACCTGGCAGCCATCTTCTACCGGAAAGAGAACTATCACTTCGAAAAGTGCCTCTACGTAACCGGCCAGGAACAGCGTCTGCACTTCCAGCAGGTATTTAAGGTTGTAGAGCTTATGGGAAATGAATGGGCAAAGGACAGCCTGGTTCACATCCCCTATGGTCTCGTAAGCCTGGGTGGTGAGAAGCTCTCCTCCCGCGACGGAAATGTGATCTTCGCAGAGGATATCCTTCTGGAAGCTATTTCAAAGATCAAGGAGATCATCGAGCAGAAAAATCCGGAGCTTGAAGATAAGGATGCAGTTGCAAAGCATGTTGGTGTAGGCGCCGTAATTTTCAACGACCTCTACAACCAGAGGATCAAGGATGTATCCTTCCGTTGGGAGCATCTGCTCAACTTCGACGGAGAAACCGGTCCCTATGTTCAGTATACCTACGCACGCTGCTCAAGTATCCTTCGTAAGGTTGATGACTTCGATGCATCCGCTGCTGTGGATATCAGCTTCCTGACCGATGAAGCTTCTCTCGGACTTCTGAAGGAACTGAGTCGTTTCCCTGCTGTTGTTAAGGATGCCGCAAACCGATATGAGCCCTCTGTAGTTGCAAGATTTGCAGTTGCCGTTGCTCAGGCATTTAACCACTATTACACCGTGAACCGGATCAACGTAGAAGACGCAGCTGAAAGAAATGCACGTGTTCTCCTGGTTGATATCACACGCAAGGTTCTCCGCGATGCAATGGACCTTCTCGGAATCACCTGTGTAGAACAGATGTAACAGATGGAATAGCTGGAACAGATGGAATAGATGGAACAGATGAAAGAGCTGGAACAACTGGTATTGCTGTAATAGAAAAATGAACAAACGAAAAAGTTATCCACACAGCACTTTCAAAAATCATACGTCACTTCATACTGTGGATAACTCATATAAAGCGCTGGAACACGATGTCCTGGCGTATAGTCAACATATTATCTGAACAAACCCTCGATACATACCCGCAAGTATGTTTCGGGGGTTTTGTTTATAAATCAATCACCTTATATCATCACTCTGCCCGTAGTTTCTATGTATCTCTTCTATGTCTATAGAGTATCAAGAGGCTTGCCGGCTCCTTATGCTCTCTATATTTATAGATTATCTATCGTAGCTATTTGGTTTACATAATCCATAGTTTCTTATGACACTTCCCACCGCAATACTGTGGGTATTGTGGATAACTCCGTTGATTACTTTTTAGCGTCTTCTTCTCATCCAT